>JBFXII010000016.1:0-14462 GCA_050176095.1 Desulfomonilaceae bacterium | reverse complement strand
CTGCAACTCCTCCAGAGTACAGTTCTCTTGATTGGGCATGTTTCTTGGACGAGACATGCATATACAAAATCACAAATCGATCAAAAAGTCGCGTTTTTTTTCGCGATCATTTTCGAGAACCGCTATATGACCTGTCTTACGAGGCGATTATCTTGAAATGGTCGAACTTCGACCTTGATGAAGAAAAATCAAATGGGAAGAAATATTTTCCGAAATTTTACAGTACTATAGACTTATTTAATTACGAGTCAAGAACAAACGAAATGACGCTGAAAAAACCTAGTCGGCTCTCAACGTTCAGGGTGTTGAGTCAACTATTTTAGAATGAGACGGTCTTCGTCGCTCGAGAATGGTCAATATGGCCGGCAATGTCAACAAAGTGAGCAATACTGATGAAGCCATTCCTATAACCATTGCCCAGCCCAGGAATTCCATCGAATAATGCTTGGAAGTAATCATGGACACAAATCCCATGACGTTGGTGAGCGAGGTAAAAATGATTGGACTGGTCACTCGTCTCATGGCCTCTTCAACATTGGCCCCCTCTTCTCCCAAACTTCCCATCACAAGATGAACACCATTATCCATTCCGAGCCCAAAAATCAAAGGGGCTACACCAACAATTGAGAAGGGTAAGCCATAACCGGCAAATCCCATGACTCCCAAAGTCATGCAAAAAGCCCCGGTCATGGGAATTAAACTCAAAGCAACCCCAAGTGGACTTCGGAACAAGGCAAAAAAGAAAATAATCACTGCAGCCAAAACATAGAGAGCCAGTCGCACTAGCTCAGATACTAATCCTGAGAGAATTTCTTCCATCACCTGGCGTGGACCGGTTAAAGTTAATTGAACCGGGAGATTTTCCAGGGAACTCATTACATTTTCATCCGCTTCTTTTAGCATAGTGGGGTCAGTAACACCTTCAGAATATCGTATCTGTGTCAAGAACCTGTATTTGCCACCTAATTTGGCTGTATACCATGAACGTTCAACACTTATATCTTCCGTAGCGATTTGATCTGGATGCTGAGTCAGAAGTTTTATCAACCTGGCTGTACCGTCAAAAGAATCTCGCATGATCTGGCTTGCGGAATCTGAAATTCCACTCTTGGACACTGCTCGTTCAAATGAATTTTCAAGTTGGTTCCATGAACTCCAAATCTCTCCTAGCGCTTCTTGGTTCGACTTTTGGACTTGATCTGGGGAGACTAGATACGAAATAGAATCAAAAGAAGCTATTTCACCATGCTCATCCATCAGTTTTTCTAGTCTGGAATCGATTTCTCTCTGAATCAATAGGCCTGATTCAAAATCATCAATATCAAACGATAACATTGAGGGTTGTGAGAAATTAGACCTGAATTTTTGAGAGATCTTTTTGGATACGGACATGGAGTCCATATCCCTGGCAAGAAAGACCTTGTAGAGGTCTCGCTCGTAAGAAACTCTGGAAGCGGAGAATAGGCTCAGCCCTATTGCCAAACCGGAAATTATCAGAATCGTGATTGGAGCTTTAGAATAGAACCGCGTTAAAGGCGTTAACGAAATTTTCATCTTGGGATACCGGTCAGTATTAAACCTCTCAAGTATGAGCATCAACGCGGGAACCAAGAATGCGGTAGATAGAAATGTGAGTGCCAGGCCCACTGCTCCGACATAGCCAAACTGGGCCATAGCCGGCTGATCTGATATACACAGGCACAAGAAAGCTAGAATACTGGTCAAAGCGCCAAGAGCCACTGGAGGTCCCGTTTGTTCATAAACTGTTCTTATCGAATTTACGGGGTCGTTCCCCTTGTCAATTTCTTCTCTAAATCTGTTCCATAAGTGAACTCCGTAATCAGCTCCTAGACCAAAAAGTACTCCAGTAGCGCCCATTACCACTGGATTTACTTCTGAATAACTAAGGTAAATAACCCCGTAGTTTGGACCCACACCCGCAGCTATAGGCGCCATCAATACCAAACCTGAAAGGGCGCTCCGATATACGGCCATCAAGAGGACCAAAACCATGCAGAACGAAAATGTCAGTATACGGAATGTTTCCTCATCAAAGATCTTGTCGGACTCGTTGTGAAAAACAGCCTTGCCAGTGAGATACCATTTCAGATCACCAGATCTTATTCCGGGAATAGCGATCTGGTCTTTCATTTTGGCAATCTCTTTCGGTAGGAAAGCCTCCAACTTTGATATCAAGGCCTTGCCCTTGACCAAATCAGCGCTTGCGAAATCGGGGGTTACCTGAATTAAATATACGGTGCTGTCGGGACTGCCTATCAGCAGATAGGTATCCCCCAAACTGACAGCTCCAACGCGTTTTTCCATAGAAGAAGAGACAAACTGTCCTAATTCCAGTGGATCCTGTAGAATTCTGTTCTGCAAATACGGGTTGTCTACCAGAAAAAGACGATTAACTGTTCTCTTAATCGATTCTTCAATGCCCTGTGGGCTGAATATGCGTTGTATTTTCTCACATTCGCTCTGGTTCATACCAAGCAGGAAATGACTGAAGAGCATCGAGACGTGATAGTAGTTTTCAGGATCAAGCCATCTGTAGCGAACCCTACGAACACCCTCAAGTTCCGAAACGCCCTCCCCTATCCGCTGGACAAATTCCAGGCGTTTTGATCCTGGGGGTTCAGGAAATTCAAGCACAATTATCAATGAGTCTTGTTCGCCAAAGATTTCTCCGTTTTCTTTATTAATATTGATAATCGAATTGGTAGATCCAACCCCAGCGATAAGATTTGAGCTAATCACTATTCGAGGAGCGCAGTAATACCCAAGGATTGAAAGAACGGTAAAAGTTACGATCACCATTGCCGGGTATTTTAGCGAAATCGTAAGTATCAGGTTTAGAATCCTGTTAATTAGCTTCATTAGACTCGCCGGATATGGTCTCGCTTAAAAAAAGACTTTCTTTGATCATGCAGTAGCCTGGTTTGTTTCTGGGCATTAATGAATCTCCCAGCGTCATTTCTCATGATGCAAATCTCGTGTGAAAGTTGACGCCCATGAAACTGTTTGTGAGAGATTATTCAAAACGCATAGCGGTGACAGAATCCATACGACTGGCTCTTAACGAAGGATATATTCCGGAGACGATGCCTAGAAGCAAGGTGAAAAACAGTCCCATGAATATGCTTAATGTCAACATGGCCTTCGAAATCTCCACACCGAGGGGGCCTTTTAAGAAATTCACGGTGATCACTCCAAGACCTACGCCTATAGCCCCGGCCATGAAACTAATTAGTACCGCTTCTACAAGAAATTGAAGTAAAATGATTTCCTCTTTGGCTCCAAGAGCCTTTCTCAGGCCTATTTCACGAGTCCTGTCCTGTATTGCGGATAGCATGACCGAAGTTATTCCCAAGCCACCCAATATTACGGTTACCCCAAGTGACGCGTAAATGAACATCTTTACGAGCCAGACTGTGGATCTCACTTTTTCGAGTCGTCTAGGATAATAAATAAGTTCGAGTCCATTTTCATATCCCGGATGAGATTATCTCAATACTTTCAGCGCTAGTTCTCTAGATTCCTCAACGTGATTCCAATCATCAACCCGAATATAAATTTCCCGGATCCAGTAAAGTCCAGGAAATAGGCTTTGAGCAGTGGAGATTGGCAATACAATCATTCTCTGCAAATCATTGTTCTGAATTCCCCCCAGAACGCCGATGATTTCAAATTTCAGGCTACCTACTCCAACCACCTCTCCCACGGGATGCTCATTTCTCAAAAGATATTTAGCGACATTTTCTCCTATTACGCAGACCATTTTTCGACCAACAACATCAGATGGACCTATTAAACGACCTTCAGCAAGTCTAGCTGTTTGGGTCGTCCAAAATTCGTGATCTATACCGATCAGACCTGGACTCCATTCATTTGATTTAAAAAAAGCATCTACTGTAGGCAAGGACACTACAGGAGCTACCGCTATAATATGCGGAAGTTCTTTAAGTTTCTTCACGTCACGGATATAAAATTCACCAGGGTGATAGTTATCATCATTTCGCCATTGGGCTTTCATTACTGTCGCTTCGCCGAGCAACTCTAAATGTTCTCCCATCTTTTTTTCAACAGAATCACCCATTGTCTGAACTATTATAAAACCAGCCGCGCCAACTGCAATTCCTGCCATTACAGCCTTGTATCGACGCCTGTTACGCAACACCGAGCGCCAGCACATTGTAAATAAGTCATTAAGTTTCAAGACAACCGATCCTCGAATTTCTTAGATCTGACCCTCCACTATACAAAAACATTGAAAATAATTCACCCCTGCAAATATATCAATTCCATATTTTGCTTCCAAGGCCGGTACCGTACTGGTATCTTAAACGCATCATGTTCAACTTCTCCCACAAGAAAGCCTATCCCACCTCAGATGCAAAAAACCAATACTGAGAAATCAGATCGACTGTCTGAGACAGGAATTATTAGTCGGTTTTTGAGCCTTTTGTCAGCGCAAGGAGTTGATGGAGCCGTAGGTGGATTGTTTTTCCTATATTTAGCCTGGATCAATTCATCTGATTACGGTCAAATAATGTATGCGTTAGCCGCTGGAAGCATCGTGTTCACGGTGATCCAGTTCGGGCTCTACTATCCTTTGGTTTCAGAACTTGGCGCATCATCAAAAGAAGAAATACCTTCAATAATAAATCGAGTTCTTATCATTAAAGTAGTTCTTCTCATACCCGCGCTTTTTGCAGTTCTCATGATAGCTAGACAGCGAGACTTACCCCTGGAACTGTCTCTAGTGCTTATTTCAATGTCTCTAGGTTTCGCCACTGAGGCTATCGCCGACACCTTTTTTGCTGACCTAAGAGTGAGAGGTTTTCAGTCCCAAGAAGCCCAGATAAAAATTTCAGCATCTCTTGTATCTTATATCTATGGTTTTGGAACTGCAGCTCTAGGATTAAGCCCCGTAATTATAAGTCTCTTCAAATTGATTTCGTCACTGCTTAGAATTTTTCTGGCGGTATCAGTTTACATAAGAGACTATTCTCGCAGCATTTTCACAATCCCGAGCTTTTCGTTGGTCAAGAAAATGTTTGGAGCTTCCGTGGTTTTTGCTTTGATTGAGATTCTTGGCATAATCTATAATAAGACCAACATCTTTTATCTTGAACAATATGCCGGGGTTACTGGTGTCGCCTTTTACAGCGCCACTTGGAACATCGTGGATACTGTTTCGGTGCTTGCCTCGGAGCAATTTCTCGGTTGGGTAATCTTCCCGCTGTTGGCAGGCATGTGGTGGAAACAAAAAACCCAAGCGCAAAACCTTGTGAGAAGCAATGCCCAGTGGCTGATGGCTCTTGCGTTCCCCATAATTTTCCTTCTCTCCGCTGAAAGCAGCCTCATCATCAGATTGATATACCCTGAAGAATATAAAGATGCCATCTGGATGCAACAATACCTAGTATGGACAATAATTCTGTCTTTTGAAAACAATCTATTTTCTTATGTCATGATGGTGGCCGGTTCAGCCAAGCTTCTATTGGCAATACAAGCCATTGCAACGCTGTTTAACCTGGCGTTTAACCATATGTTGGTAAGCTCTCTAGGGTTGAAGGGAGGATGCCTGGTAATAATATTGACGAAACTTGTTACGACAACTCTAACTTTTTCTTTTTGTAGGTTTTTTCTGAAAATTATATCGTTCAAAGATTTTGTTTTCCCTGCGCTATTAGGGATCCTGCTTTTCGGCGGATTCGAGATCATCAACATGTTTCTGAATATTCATGTCGCCGTATTTCTAATGTTAACAGCATACATCCTGTCATTAATTAGCCTCGGGCCCAAAATTATGGGACCAATACCCGGCCTTAAGAAACAATAGTGCCCTGGTCCCGAATTAAAAACTAAAATATTTCTCCTTGATCTAACTACCTCAAAAATCTATCATTAATTGGCCAATTCCGTGTCCTAATTCACGAAAGACGGAAGCCACAAAGCTAGCTGAGGAAAGATGATTAAAAAGATTATCATGGCCAAGTACGCTGGTATAAACCAAAGTATTCCCTTAAAAACGGTGGCTAGCGGTATAGTCTTACTCATTCCCGAAACAACATAGCCTGATATCCCCACTGGTGGTGTTACTGCTCCCATGGTGGTAACCACAGTAAGAATTACCCCAAACCACACGGGATCGTAACCCATTCCAACAACCAGTGGGAAAAAAATAGGAATCGAAACTAGCAAGAACCCCAAAGCGTCCATCATGCAACCAGCTATTCCATAAGTAATCAGTATTATGGACATTATTACCCAGGGCTGCACCGGCAGGCTCGACGCGAATGCCGTGATGTCTGATGGCAATCCACTTAAAGTAAGAAAACGGCCAAAAATGATCGCTCCGGTCACAATTACTATTATCATGCAGGCCACTTTTAATGAATCCATCAAGGATAGAATGAAACCTTTCAAACTCAACTTTTTTCTGATCAGAGCCATTACAAGAGCAAAGAACGCTCCAGCAGCGCCTGCTTCAGTAGGTGTGAACAACCCGAAAAAAAGACCGACCATGACCAGTATGAACAAAAAAAGCATTTCAAAAGCGCCAGGAAGACTTTTGATCTTGTCAATGAAGCTTGAAGCTGGGCCTCCTGGACCGGCTGCCGGTTTCATTATGCACATCAAGTAAATTGTCAGGCAAAACAGCACAGTGAGGATAACGCCCGGGATGGTGCTTGCCCAAAAAAGTTTGCTAATTGATTGTTCTGTGTAAATTCCATAAACCAGAAGGACTACGCTAGGAGGTATGACAACCCCTAGAGTAGACCCGACCGCAATGGAAGCTGAACTCAACTTTGGATCGTAATTACGTTTTTCCATTTCTGGTAAGGCTACGGCGGTCATGGTCGCAGCTGTAGCAGTATTGGAACCACATATGGCGGCAAACCCCGCGCAGGCCATCACCGTGGACATTGCCAATCCGCCTCGAGTCCTACCCATCCAAGTATATGCCGTGCTGTAAAGATTCTCATTCACGCCCGAGTAAAAACAGATCTGACCCATCCAAACAAAAAGAGGGATCACACTTAACCCGTATTGAGAAAATGTCGTCCAAATTTCCGTCCCCAACAAATTAAACGCTGCCTCTGGAGTCACTAAGTACCATAATCCGCCCACACCCACGACTCCCATTGCCAACCCGACAGGTATTTCCAACAAAAACATCAACGCCATAAGAATTATGATCCCCACCAAACCCGACATGTGCACTCCTGAAAAAAGAAGAAATTCCGTTTCGCCTCTAACCTGAGTCTATTTTACACAGCCGTCTCCAGAAAATTACGAAACACTCTACGAACTGTAATCAAAAAGAGTTAGCATACCCGACTACCTTATTCTATTGCAAGGCTCGTAAGGAAACAGGATTCAAAGTCTCGCCCTCGGCCAGGACTCTTGATACCAGCCTATAGACTGACTTGTCATATTGTTTTTTGGCGTTATCCCTTTTCCCCAGAGCCGACATAACTATATTCAAGCGCTTGTTGTTGAGTAATTTGTCTCTGTGCCTGTTCAAATAAGCCCAGTACAAATTAGTAACTGGACAGTTTTCGGAAGGATCAAAATTACAGAATTTGCAATAATCACTCATTTTATTGATGTAAGCCGCTCCAGAAACATACGGTTTGGTAGTCATCCAATCTCCAATAGCGAAAAGCCCCATTCCGAATACATTTGGTTCCACAACCCAGTCATAAGCATCCTGATAAGCTACCCAAAACCAGTCCGTCAACTGACGTGGACAAATGTCTAGGATGGATCCGAAATTTGCCAGAATCATTAATCTCGTTATGTGATGACTGTAGGCTTCATTCCATACATCCCAGACAACTGAGTCCAGGCAGTTAAATCCTGATTTCAAGCCCCAGAAAACCGGAGGCAATTGCTCGAATGAGTCCAGGAAATTTGGAGAAGCTCCCGGTTCAGCAAGATACATCTGTTCTGAGCCTTCCTTGAAATAGTTCCTGGAACACCTAGAAGATAGCTCAGCGCTATTGCTCGAAGAATCCAATACCCTAAAACCGTCAGTAAATTCATGGCAGTGCCTGACGTATTCCCTCCACCCCAAGACTTGCCTGATAAAACCTTCTTTTGACGAAAAAGGAATGTTCAACAGTTCGACATCTTGGACAACTCTGCTAGCAGATAACCTGCCGATGTTCAAAAGAGCAGAAATACGAGTGTGAAACAGTCCAGAAGAACTGCTGGACATGGCATCTTCATATGGCCCAAAATTTTCCAGGCACTCTTCTTTTGCCCATGACCAGATGCTGTGGGCGTCTTCAAGAGTGCAAGGCAGGTTTTCACTCCGGATTTTCCCCGGATGATCTTTGAATTTCTCCTCAACAAGCCTGATCACTTCTTCTTTAAGATCATTTCTCGGAAAGACAGGAATTTCCGGAGGCCGAGGCTCACCCTTCCATGGACGTCTGTTTTCAACGTCAAAACTATACTTCCTCCCGATTGGTTTCTCACCTTCCATGAGAACCCCGGTCTTTTGCCTGGCCAATCTGTAGAAAGCATCCATGCGCGCTTTCCCATTGGAATTGATGCTCCTTCCGAAAACGCTTGAGTCTGTCATCCAGCCCTTGTGAGATTCAACCCTTATAGCCCCTTTATCCACAAGAGGTTTCAGGTCACATCGCAGCTCTCGCTCTGCGGGTCTTGAAACAGCAATCTCTCCTAACTCTTCTACCAGAGGCTGAAGTAATTTTGCGTATGATTCGCTTCCAACGACATACCGGATGGAAACACCAAGTTTGGCCTGCTCAATCGCAAAATTCCGCATGTTTGAGAGTATCAGAGCTAACTTGCTCTTATGATAAGGGCGTTGAAATGCCTTCCATGAGTTCTCTATAAGTATGAAACCAAGATTCCTGGGATCCTCTCGAGAATGAACCTCATGGACTGAACTTAACTGATCGTAGGGAACATATATCCATCGCCTATTGGCAGGGTCTGGGTTTACGGCCCGTAAGGCTTGAATAAACTTGCTCATCAGTCCCGCCCTTTGATATTTCTCACTTTTTTATATTGTCAGCTGGAAAAATTATAAACACGCGCTGCTTTGGCTGTAGTATGTTGTTGAGCAGCTCCAAACTCTTGATTTTCATACCAGACAAAATTCTCTCGCTCGATTCCTGAACCTTATTCCAGAATGCTCAAAATAAAAAACGGAGCCATCTATTTAGCTCCGTTCCGTTTTCATATCACCCCAAGCCTGGTGATAAGCCCTACAAGTAACGCTCACATACCTTGCCATAGACTAGGCGGCCACAACATCATCCTCGATTGGCCACCTACCTTGATTCAACCATCGGACCAGAGAAGCGTCTATGGCATCCTCAAAAACGTCACATCGTGAGGCTATCTCCTTGAACGACAGGCCCTGTTTGAGCATAAAATGTATATTTTCAGGGGTCATACGAACTCTGTAGCCTTCCATCTCGAGCATGACTATCTCCTTTTACCGAACAATAATTCCAATACTACTATTAGTTTGTTAACGTGTTGCTAAGTTCCATTTTGGAACCAATAATTTTTTAAATTCTTTTTTTTATTCCACTCTTGGATCTCGGAATAACTCTACAATAGCGTTTCAGTATATTTCTTTTGTGGCAATTGTGTCAAGAAAAATTTGGAAATTACTTCGGAATAATGATCATTGATAACCGCAAAGTATTAGCAATTCAGGCGTCAAAATAGAAAGTTCAACAAAGTGTCTTTATCAAAATTGTAAAGAAACTTTTCAGCGCGTTTCATGCATATTCCCCAAATAAAATGATCAAAAAAAATACTGTTATTGTTTCAAATAAAAAGAAGGGTATTCGGCCATGGCTTCTGGAGATAGGACCGTTATCTCCATATCCGGGAAAGCGATTCTCAGGATTTCGTCCATGTGTTCTACTGCAATGATTGACATCCCCTCACGGATCATTTTCGGAACTTCTTTAAGATCTTTTTCATTCTCTTTTGGAATAATAACCCTTTTTATTAAACCTCTTTTTGCAGCCAGTAACTTTTCCTTGAGCCCGCCTATGGGTAACACGCGACCCTGGAGTGTAATTTCTCCAGTCATCGCAAGGTCATTGGGGAAAGGTCGCCTGGTTAAAGCCGAAAGAATAGCAGTAGTAATTGTGATACCCGCTGATGGACCATCTTTGGGAGTCGCGCCCTCGGGAACGTGTATGTGGATGTCCAGTTTATTGTAGAAATCAGCTTTGATCCCTAGGCCCCACGCGCGAGACCGAACATAGCTCATAGCTGCACGAGCAGATTCCTGCATGACCTCCCCGAGTTTACCTGTAACGGTAAGCTTTCCAGATCCAGGCATAAGAGCTACTTCAACTGTCAATATCTCGCCACCAACTTCTGTCCAGGCCAACCCTGTGGCCACACCAATTTTGTCTTTCTCTTCCTTAACTCCGTAACGAAATTTCGGCACACCCAAAAAGTGACCAATATCCTTGGACTCAATCTGCATGTGTTCAAAAGAAGAGCCACTGACGACTTTACGAGCCAGTTTCCTGCAAATCTTCGACACCTGCCGTTCAAGATCCCGGACACCGGCTTCTCTAGTATAACGACGTATTATCCGAATAATCGATTTGCGGGAAAAAGATATTTTTTCTATGGAAAGTCCATTAGACGCAATTTGTTTAGGCACGAGAAAGCGTTCGGCGATCCTCAACTTTTCAAGCTCGGTGTAACCAGCCAATCTAATAATTTCCATGCGATCCTGTAATGGAGCTGGTATTCCATGAAGAGTGTTTGCTGTGGTGATAAACATTACCTGCGACAAATCGTAATCCACATCAAGGTAATGATCATTAAACGTGTGGTTCTGTTCCGGATCCAATACTTCCAATAAGGCCGCCGAAGGATCACCCCTGAAATCCGTGCTCATTTTGTCGACTTCATCTAGAAGCATGACGGGGTTGATCGTCTGAACCTTTTTCATGCTTTGAATGATTTTTCCAGGCAGCGCTCCTATGTAAGTCCTACGATGCCCCCGGATTTCAGCTTCATCTCTCACCCCTCCAAGAGAGATCCTTACGAACTCACGTCCTGTGGCCCTGGCCACAGATTTAGCCAGAGATGTCTTGCCAACACCTGGAGGCCCCACCAAACACAGAATCGGTCCCTTGGAACGTTCAACCAGTTGCTGGACCGCCAGATACTCAATAATCCTCTCTTTTACTTCCTTTAATCCGTAATGATCTTCGTCAAGTATCTTCTGCGCTTCATCGATATCGATATTTATGTTTGATTTTTCTGACCACGGCAGAGCTAGAAACCAGTCTATGTAATTCCTTGAAACCGTGGCTTCCGCAGACATGGGCGACATCATTTTGAGCTTTCGAATTTCTTTCGAAACCTTGGCTTCGGCCTCCACCGGCAGCTTCTTGGAAGATAGTTGTTCTTCTAATTCTTCGATTTCATTCTTAAAATCGTCTTTTTCTCCCATCTCTTTCTGGATGGCGCGCATCTGCTCATTGAGGTAATAGTCCTTCTGACTCTTCTCCATCTGCTTCTTGACGCGCTCGCGAATCTTTTTCTCAATCTCCGCTATTTCTATCTCACTCTGCATAAGCTCGAGCAGACGTTCGATGCGTTCTTTGACAGAAGGTTTTTCAAGAAGACTCTGCTTATCCTCAATTTTAAGAGTCATTTGTCCAATGATCGTGTCTGCGAGTCTGCCAGGATCAGAAATTGTGCGAACAGCGGTCACAAATTCCTGTGGCGCCTTCTTATTGTAGGCAAGATAATTCTCAGCAACAGTCTTAAGGCTGCGAACAAGGGCCTGCATTTCTATTTCGCGACCCTTGTTTTCATCTTTTATGGCTTCTACCTCGACCTTGAAGAACTCATCTCCATCCACAAATCTTTTTATTAATCCGCGTTCACGTCCTTCAACAAATACCTTGATCGTGTTGTCAGGAAGTTTGAGGAGCTGAATAATTTGCGCTATTGTGCCAATTTCAAAAATGTCATCCTGCTCAGGATTGGTCTGTTGCGGGTTTTTTTGCGAAGCCAGAAAAATTATCCTGTCGGATTTCATGGCTGTTTCCAGGGCCTTTATAGACCTGTCCCTTCCAACGAACAATGGCACTACCATCGAGGGGAAAACCACGATATCTCTCAAAGGCAACAGAGGTAGAATACTCGTCTGTATTTCGGGATCTTCTTTCTTTGAAAAAAACATCTATCCGTCCCTTAGGATGCTGTCTCAGCCTCTTTCTCAAATACGAGGATGCAGGGTGAGTTGGCGTATATAACTTCTTCGTTAACAATTACTTCCTGCAAATTCTTGTACTCTGGCAATTCGTACATGATATCGAGCATTGCGGCTTCAAGAATAGACCTCAACCCCCTGGCTCCGGTCTTTCTTCGCAGAGCTTCGGAAGCTACGGCTTTTAAGGACTCGTCCGTGAATCTTAACTTCACATGCTCAAATCCGAAAAGTTTCTTGTATTGCTTGACTAGCGCGTTCTTTGGTTCGAGCAATATTCGCATTAATGCTTCTTCGTCGAGTTCGTGCAGAGTAGCCGACACCGGCAACCTTCCCACAAATTCGGGAATCAGGCCGTAATGAATGAGGTCCTCAGGCTGCACCATTTCCAGGATGTTGACATCTTCCTGATTCTTTGGTCCGCCGATTTGGGCATTGAATCCCATTGATTTGAGATTCATTCTCTGATGAACAACCTTGTCCAGACCAACAAAAGCCCCTCCACAAATGAACAGAATGTTTGTTGTGTCTACCTGCAAGAATTCTTGCTGAGGATGTTTACGACCACCCTTGGGAGGAACGTTGGCCATTGTCCCTTCAATTATCTTCAGGAGCGCCTGTTGAACACCTTCACCCGATACATCACGAGTAATACTTGGGTTTTCGGTCTTTCTGGAAATTTTGTCTATTTCATCAATGTAAACAATACCTCGGCAGGCTCTTGAAATATCATAGTCAGCGTTTTGTAGCAGAGTAAGAATGATGTTTTCAACATCCTCTCCTACATATCCAGCCTCTGTCAGCGTAGTCGCGTCAGCTATTGCAAAAGGAACATTCAATATCCTGGCAAGGGTTTGAGCAAGAAGTGTTTTTCCAGAACCAGTAGGACCAATCAACAGGATGTTGCTCTTTTGCAACTCCACACCATCCAGATCCGGCTTGGAGTCAATTCTCTTGTAGTGATTGTGCACGGCCACGGAGAGAATCTTCTTGGCCTGTTCCTGACCAATGACGTATTCATCTAGCAGACGTTTAATTTCCGAGGGATTTGGTATTTTTGACTTGGCGCGTCCTAATTCTTCTTTCTCGTATTCCTCCGCAATTATTTCATTGCACAGCTCTATACATTCATCACAGATGTACACTGTAGGGCCTGCTATGAGTTTGCGGACCTCATCCTGACTTTTACCGCAAAATGAACAATACAAAGAAGAAAAGTTACCTTTTCGTGCCGCCATGAATTCCTCCGTCAAACATGCCCATCTAATTTCTGTTGGAGCTGATCGGGCTGTTCAACCCAACTTTTAGGTCCATAACGCACACCTTGAATTGAATTACTCATCTGCAAAGGCATGCGCTATACAAGTTATCCCATCTTAGTAAGGTTCTTTAAAACCAAAACCGTAATCCAAAGTCCGATAAATCACGTCGGGTTTTATTCTTGAACAACCAGCGACTTCTCTACAAGAGCGTCTCTTTTGGTAAGGATATTGTCCACAATTCCATAAGCTACAGCTTCTTCGCCGCTCATGAAGTAATCCCGGTCAGTGTCTGTCTCAATCCTGTCTCTGGGCTGACCAGTGTGCTTTACCAGTATGTCATTGAGCTCACTGCGCATCCGCAGTATTTCCCGAGCGTGAATTTCTATATCTGTAGCCTGACCCTGAAAACCGCCCATCGGCTGGTGGATCAGGATCCTTGAATGCGGCAACGCATGCCTCTTGCCCTTGGCTCCCGCCGCCAACAACAACGCTGCCATACTAGCTGCCTGACCGATACAGATCGTTTGAATGTCCGGTTTGATGTACTGCATCGTGTCGTAGATTGCCAATCCTGCAGTGACGATCCCGCCAGGCGAATTAATGTAAAAGTTGATATCCTTTTCAGGATCTTCACTTTCAAGAAAAAGCAACTGGGCAATGATCAGATTGGCCACTATATCGTCGACAGCGGTTCCAAGAAAAATGATACGCTCTTTGAGCAACCTCGAATATATGTCGTAAGATCTCTCTCCACGACTCGTCTGTTCTACAACAATGGGAACTAGCATCTCTTAATCACTCTCCGCTTCTTTTTGGGGAGATTTTTTTTCAGGCTCAACATATGGAACTTCGACTACATTGGCGCGCTCTTCGATGAGCTTGTAAACTTTGTCCTCAAGAATGGAGTAACTAAAATTTTCCATCATGTTGTTATTCTCCATGTGATC
>JBFXII010000015.1:0-15108 GCA_050176095.1 Desulfomonilaceae bacterium | reverse complement strand
ACTGATTTTCACTAATGGTTCTCCAGCTAGATCGAGATCGACCAGAGCGTCGTCGTATGGAATGACAGCTTGCGGCTTTTGTGGCAGGGCGTCAATTTCTTTTCGAGTGCTTTCGGGAAGATCTTCTATTGAACCTTTGACCCTACTCAAAACTATGTGTTGGTTGTGTATCCTGCCCTCCATTTCGTTAATCAACTCAATAATTCTGCCGATAGTCCTAAGTGCTCTGGGGGAAGCGTCAGAAACTATGAAAAGGTGGTCAACCTCCTCTTCGGTCCTTCTGGATAAATGCTCCATACCAGCTTCGTTGTCGATGACAACGAATACGTAATTGTCTGTGAGTCGGGAAATTACATCTCGGAGTATATTATTGGCCATACAATAACAGCCAGGTCCTTCGGGTCTACCCATGGAGAGAAAGTCCAAGTTTTTTGTTTCTTCCAATGAGGCCTGTATTTGATAATCCATGAACCTGTCTCTGGTCATTCCTCCGGGAATATCCTCGCCCATTTTTCTGGCGTCCTCCCTGATGCATCCCACGCTTTTCGGTTCTCTTACACCGAGGACTTCGTGCAGGTTCGAATTTGAGTCTGCATCAATGGCTAAAAGGGGCTTCTTGCCCGAATCGATCAGCGCTTTTATTATTAACGCCGTAATTGATGTTTTTCCGACCCCACCCTTACCTGCCACCGCCAACCTGATACCCATTCGAAATCCTTTCTGAAATATTGTCCAGTTTTTCCAGACTAAGCCTTATAAGGAATTTGTATATATCCCTTTACGATCGATTTTTTCCTTGGATTACTTGCTCAGAAAATATTTGAAATTTTCATTGAATCCAACTCATTCATTATTTGATAAACCTTGCCGGTTTCATGCACACTCAGACCAGCGCACCCGCAGGCTGGTGTTATAAGAAGCCTCTGAGTGAGGGCGGCACGGTCAATCCCGTTGCTCGTGAGAAGATCCACTCCCTTTCTAATCCTTGCAATGACTGTCTGAGAATCTTCTTCCATGATTCTAGGTGTGTTAGGAACAGCGCCCCAGGCAAGAACACCGCCCTTATGTAGGAAATCATTTAGTTTCTGAGGATAGATACTCATGGTTTCCATGTAGTCAACAGCATCAAAATTGATTGCTCTGATGGAAGTATCCATTATGAGTCCCCAATCGGTATTTCCACAACAGTGGATTGCCGCTAAGGCGCCTTGCTGTGAAACCATGCTCACCACATCATCAAGAGCCTCTATTACATCGGAAGCCGAAACACCTAAAAAAGCTGACGATCCATAAGCGCTCAGACTTGGCTCATCCAAAAATACTATTATGTGTTCGGCAAATGGCCTGAATTTCTCTATCAACCAGATGGCCTTCAGACCCATAGCTTTAATAGCCACATCTTTGAAAAGTGGGTGATAGAATATAGGCTTACGATTCTCGTCTCCCACGGTCAGAGCGAAGCTAAGTGGTCCGGTCACCTGGACCTTTATAAACTTCATTTTCTGCCCCAAAGATGATAGGCGTTCAAGGAGGACATGTATGCCTCTTCCATATTGTTGGCTTACAAAGAAATCATCGGCTGGTCCTCCCTCCATTACTTCCAGATACTTGGTGTAAAAAGCTTCCACTTCGAGTTCCGGATTCCCAGATGTGTCGAAATGATATGTTAAGGTTTCCAGGTTAACCCTAAACCTCGGGAGGTTCTCCGAAAATTGTATCCACATTTGTTCACGGGGATCCGCTCGCGAAAGCTGAGGCGCATGAGGAGCGTTTTTAAGAGATCCCAAGATTAAATCAACGGCATCATCTGGGCTTGTATGAGGCAAGCTTCCTACGCCAGTTGTTATAAGTCCTGGAATCCAGGCCGTCTCTTCAAATTTCAACATTCAATAGCTCCTAACTCATCGTATCTAACTAAGAATATAAAACACGTTTTTTTACAAGCTTACCAAGGCCCTCATGATTGCTCTTAGACTCTTCACAGAGCTCTAGCCTCCACCGTTTCTGGTCCGGGACGTTCGTGATCCTCCTTCAACGGTAAAACACTCAGGTAATCTGCAATCCTAACCCTGATAAAGCTCAAATCACCGTGAGTAATCTCAATGGGAGCAGCGTGTTGTAGTTCTTTTTCGGAAAGCACTAGCTCACCACTTTCGGAAGGTAAAACGATCCTGAAGGGAACATTCATGTATTTGCTGACCCTTTCAGGAATTCCAAATCCATAATTTAGGTGTCCTCCTCCAGCTATAACAACTATCACTCGATCTGACCCCGGTTTCGACTGGGCAAACTCAATAATGGACTTAGCCATCACGGAGTCTCTCACAGCTTGAGCCAGAATGATTCTATCTAACTTCTTTTCCTTAAAAGATTTGTGAACCTGTAATTTCAGTCGAAGCAGCTTTTCGTACTGAGGATTAATATCCTCAACATCATCTGGGACAATTTGCCTTTGTATTCTAGAAAGCCCATCTAATCCTTCCCTCGCCACGGTCCTTACCAACGCGTCCGAGGCATTCAATCCAAGCACTGGTATCCCAATTTCTCTGGCAAAATTTAATATCTCCGAATAATCTTGAAGATTTGTCCATCCTTCAGATCCTAATTTTAGCGCTAACCCATTAACATCCTCTCTAGTATTCAGCCAGTCGTTTAAAATGCTCTGCTGATCCCTAGAAAACATTTCCATTCCGATGGCGATACTAATGCCTCTGTCACTTAAACCTTTGATGATGTCAAATTGAACCTTGTGATGCCTAGCAATTGTGTGATGTTCTCCCAAATAAACAATTTTTACCTTGGACAGATCATCGAGGACATAATCCACAGGGACGGGTTCACCCATTACCATATCAATCATTATCGCCGGACAAATGTCATGAGCAGCGCAGTTTGAACCAAGCATGATAATTATCACCAAAAAGGATATGAGAGCTTTTGATTTTAAAATCTTAGGGCCCTCTCCAGAATTCCCATTTGTCAAATGTGATTTCAAAGTCATCAAATTCTCCGGAAGGATCTTCCTCGCTAATTTTGATGTTGTCGACTCTGCTAAATGGCGAGCCTTTCTTGAACCACGTGATCATGGAATACACCACTTGAGGGGGACCTTCAATAACAGCTTCAACTGATCCGTCGGCGCGATTTCTAACCCAGCCTTTCAAACCTAATCTCCTGGCCTCAGACCTAGCATAAGCTCTAAAAGAGACACCTTGAACCCTACCTGATACCTCAACTTTGCGCCGAATCGTAGACGACATGAGAAGTTCTCCCAAGACAATCAAAAAAGGACTTAATTATTAAAAGACTTTTCTCAAGAACAAATCATATCAAGGTCTTCAGCCGGGTCCTTTCAGGCTTCTAACATGCGAATCAATTCTTGTTCGTTGACAACTCCTATTCCTAATTTTCTTGCCTTTTCCACCTTTGAACCCGGATTCTCTCCAGCGACCACGAAATCCGTCTTGGAGCTGACAGTTCCCGATACTATTCCTCCAGCCTTCTCAACGAGATCTTTGGCCTTATTCCTTGGCATGCTAAGAGTCCCAGTAAAAACAAATACTTTACCGTTGAGTTTACCCGGAGATTGATTGGCTACCTCAACCGAGGATACAGGAGCAACTCCCAACAGAAAAAGTTTCTTGACCAAATCCGTATTGTGAGGTTCACTGAAAAAGCGCGTTACACTTTGCGCCACTTCTGGACCGATTCCCGTGATTTCGATAAATTCCTCAGGGGATTTAGCGGCCAGTTCTTCTACAGTCCCAAATGCGCTCACCAATAGCTTGGCCACATGTTCCCCCACCAACGGAATCCCCAAACTGAATAGGAACTTCTGAACCGTGGGTTTCTTGGACTTTTCAATAGCTGCTAGTAGATTAGATGCTGATTTTTCAGCCATTCGATCTAATGACAGCAAATTGCCAAGGCTTAGTGAATATATGTCTGCCGGACTTTTCACAAGTCCTTTGTCTACTAGTTGGTCAATAATCTTGCTTCCTAATCCGTCTATGTCCATAGCGTTTCTTGATGCGAAATGTTTGAGAGTTTCTTTTATACGAGCAAGACAAGAGGAATTCATGCACCTTTTTGCCGCCTGTCCCGGGAGCCTTACAGCCTGTGATTCACACACGGGACACACATCAGGGATTCTGTAGGGACGGGTATCAGGATCGCGCAATTCCTTAATTACTTTTACAACTTCTGGAATCACATCTCCGGCGCGCTGTATTACTACCGTGTCTCCCTCCCTGATATCCTTTCTATCAATCTCATCCTGATTGTGGAGGGTAGCCCGACTCACTGTTACACCTCCTACACTGACAGGATCCATTATTGCGACAGGAGTCAGAACTCCAGTTCTCCCTACTCCAATTTCTATGCTACGAATTGTAGTTGTAGCCTGAAGCGGCTCAAACTTGAATGCAACTGCCCATCGAGGTGAGCGGCTTTTCAGGCCAAGGGCCAATTGATCTTCGAGAGAATTTACCTTTATTACTGCTCCATCAATTTCGAAAGGCAAGCCCTGTCTAATATTTGTTAATTCTTCAAAATAATTTAAGGCGGCGTTAATGTCAGGGCATAGCCGAGAGTGGCCGAGATTTCCTGGAACTCCTATTTTCAACAGCATTTCTAACAGCTGGCTTTGAGTAAGCGGCTGATATCCCATAAGTCGCCCGACACCGTAGGCAAGAAATTTTAGAGGACGGCGCGCAGTAACAGTCGGATCGAGCTGTCTTATAGACCCTGCAGAAGCATTTCTTGGATTGGCGAATACCGGAAGCCCTAAATCGTCTCTTTCCTTATTGAGTTCATCAAAGTCATGCCGATGCATGAAGATTTCACCGCGGACATCTATAACACTAATGCCTGCGAACTCGCCCTCCAAAGAAAGCTTGAGAGGAATCGCCTTGATCGTTCTAACATTCTGGGTGACATCTTCTCCGACCTCTCCGTCACCCCTGGTAGAAGCATGAATGAGACGCCCTTCTTGGTAAGCAAGTTCAATGGCAACTCCATCGAGTTTTGGCTCGACAAGGTACTCAATATCCGAATTTCGTCCCAAATTTCGTTTTATTCGTTGATCAAATTCAAAAAGTTCATTCGTATCAAAAATGTTGGAAAGTGATAGCATTGGAGTGGCGTGGCGTATTTGTTCAAATTTGTCCAACGCTCTTCCGCCCACTCTTTGCGAGGGAGAATCATCTGTTACCAATTCAGGATGAAGACTCTCCAACTCAAGTAACTTTCTGAATAGTAAGTCATAATCAGCGTCACTTATTTCCGGAGAATCGAGGTTGTAATAGAGATTGTCATGTTTCCTGATTTGGTTTTTCAAATCAGTCAGCTCATCAATAACACTCTGCGGATATTGCCCCTGCAATTTGATTTCAGTCATTTTCTTGAATGTGATTACAAACCGTGTCTCGGCCAGATCAAGATAAAATTCATAAAAAAAGCGGTCCAGACGAACCGCTTTCAATAATAGATTATATTTCGATTTAAAAGAAGGTCAATTCTTCGAGTAGCAAGTTAATTCTTTCTCTCAAATTTGCCCACGAATACGGATCTTATTTCGTCCCCTTTTTCTGTCTTGAAAAGCGCAGTGCCTCCAACTACCTCGACAGGAAACGAGAAATCCCCTATAGTCTCCCACCACTTCTTGACTATGGCTCCTGCGCTTACCTTCATTTCCTTTAGTTTCTCAACATTACCAGCGCCAACGCTCAAACTCCCGATCGTCGGAAGCGTTTCATTTGTAACTACAACTCTGACCTGGTTAGTTTTCCCTGCAGGAATCCACGCATCTTCATAGTAAAAAGCGGTATTGACCTCAAACCCTTCAAAAAGAGTTGTGAAAGCCATCTCATCAAGCATCAGGGCTTCTTTGTTAGGATTCTTGACGTTAAAAATGTATGCCAAATTCAGTATGGAGCCTGCGGCAATTTCTTTACCGGGCTCCTTTTCATTTTTGAATTCAATTCTTGGTTTCACAAAAAAAGGTTGAATGCTGGCTACGTCTACTCGCTCCAATGTTACCACTGGAGCCTCTAAGGCAAAAACCGGAACTAATAGGAATGTTGAGATCACCAGGAAGCTTATCACACAAAAACCAGTCTTCTTCATTTTTCCCTCCACCTATGAGGCAGTTTAAGAGAGCCATCTCTTGCGTCGCTTATAGTGTTTCACTTCACGAAAACTTTTACGCCCGCCAACATCCGTCAATCCCAAGTAGAAATCACGTATATCCGGGTTTTCCTTAAGTTTCTCAGAGGTGTCATCCATGACGATCCTGCCGTTTTCCATAACATATGCATATGGGGCAACGGTCAGGGCCAACTTCACATTTTGCTCTACCAGAAGAATTGGAATTTTTTCTTCCTTATTCAACCTCTGAATGATTTCAAATATCTCTTTGATTAACAGGGGAGCCAATCCCATGGAGGGTTCATCCAACAACATGAGTTTTGGCTGGGCCATCATCGCTCTTCCAATGACGCACATTTGCTGCTCACCACCGCTAATAAATCCAGCCTGGACGTTTCGACGCTCCTTAAGACGCCGAAAGTAATGATAAACCATGTCCAGTCTGTCCTTCAGGCCACTTGGTCTTAAGTGACCTCCTACCATAAGATTCTCTTCCACGGTGAGGTGCTCAAAAACTCGCCTACCCTCTATGATTTGAAATATTCCCCTTTTGGATATTTGTTCGGCAGGTAGCTTGTGTATCTTCTCGCCCATAAACTCAATACTACCATCAGTAACTTGCCCGTCTTCGTGATTTAACAGACCGGAAATGGCCTTGAGCGTCGTGCTTTTCCCAGCGCCATTGGCGCCTAGCAGGGCTACAATACTACCTTGAGGCACTTCAATCGACACTCCTTTAAGAACCAGGATTACTTCGTGATATCTTACCTCAATATTGTTTATCTTTAGAATGCTGTTGTTTTCAGACACGACTATCTCCCCTTCCAGGCGTCATTCTTGAGATTCTCAATGTAGCGAGCGAAAATGTGAGGAGACCAAAATCAATGTCCCCTCACCGTTTAGCCTACCAGCCGAGCCATGTTGGCCATTCTTTTGGGAATTTTTCCTTCATGTCAACCTTGTCGAACAGCTCAATCTTCTGGTCCTTGATGGTGTAGAGAGTTGCAATTGGAGTAGGTCTATGATCCTTATCGGTAATCGTGTACGGCCCAGCTCCCAAAGCGTCTTTGGTGTCAAAAGGATACCAATCCTTAAGAGATTCAAGGGCGGCTTTGATTGATGGACCATCGAGTTTGCCTTTTTTGTCGGCAATGCCTAACCCAGCAGCCGCTAATGATACTTTAAGCCATCCTTGAACAGTTCTTATGTCTCTCTTGTCCTCAGGAACACCAGGATTGACTTTTTTGGCATACTCCCTGACTTTGTCCATCATAGGAACATTCATTTCCATGAATGCGCAAGAGGCACTTCCAATGACGCCTTCACCAGCTTTTCCAGTAATTCTTAGTAAGTTTTTGTCAAAACCCCAGATATTTGTAATATGGTCAGCTTCGAATTTTAATGCGTAAGCGTCCTTGATAGCTGTAGCAACTGACATGGCAGTATTACCGTGCCAAACGACATTTGCGCCAGTCTCTTTAGCAGCCAGCACCTGACTTTTTGCATCCAGAGCAGTCAGGGAAACGTCCTGATCCTTATCGACTTCGATTCCGAGCAATTTGGCTTGGTCTTTGATCGCTTTGATCGGAGCACTTGAATATGGCGATGCGAACATGTAAAAACAAACTAGCTTAGGCTTGACACCTTTGTCCCTGAGAGCCTTCCATTTGTCGCTCTTTAGCCAGACCTTCTCATACCAAGAGGTAAGAGCTGCTCTAGCGTTTGTGGAATAATCAGTGCTGTAAATAAAGCTGTAGGGGGTCTTCGTAGGATCGCAAAGATGCCCTGACAGTGAATCAGAAATCGTAACCATTTTATCCTTGTTTACTGTTGGAGACAGTGCCTCTGTGTCACCGGTTCCCCACTGTAGCAACAACTGGATCTTGTCTGAGTCACGAAATCGCTTATAAATGGTTATAGCTTCCGGAACCCGGTATCCATAGTCAAATAGAAACAACATTATCTTCTTGCCGTTGATTCCTCCATTGTCGTTAATATAGGTTACGCATTCTCTAACACCTAGAGCGGCATCTTTTCCCACATCAGAAGTTGCTCCAGTGAGATCGTTTATTGAGCCTATTTTGATTTCTTCAGCAGCGTAAGCGACTGAGCAAACCAGTGTGAACACCAAGCCCAGAAACAAGATCCTCTTACTCATTCTAAACCTCCTAGTTTGTAATGAAACATGTTGGGCTGCCTCATAGTCACTATAGTTTCGTAGCCTCCTTTCTGTGACAGAAAGACCGCCGATTATTTCCCAGTGTAAGAAAATGGCCATAGGTTAAAGTAGTTTTTCAACTGCCAGTATCTGTAACTTAAACCGTTGGGTTCATAAATGAGAAAGAATATGATTGCCAAACCAAATGCCGATTCCTTGAAGAAGATGATCTTGGTTGTTACCCATCCAATTTCTGGATAGCTGGTCATGACAAATTCGGATATTCCTAAAACACCCATTTCAAGTAATTTGAAAATGATTACGACAAATGCTGAACCAAAGACTATTCCTTGAATACTCCCTACACCGCCGATCAGAATGATCCCAACCCATAAGAGGGAATAAAACCATTCATAATGTTCCGGGCTCACGAAAAACAAAGCGCTGATCCAAAATGCTCCTGCTATTCCGGCAAAAAATCCACCCACGAAAAATGCAAGCAACTTGTAGGCCACAATATTGACGCCCATGGTTTCAGCCGCTATGTCATTGTCCCTAATGGCTATCCAGGCTCTACCTATCTTGGACCTGAGAATATTCCCCATGGCTAATAGACATAATAAAACCAGAAAAGCGCTGAAATAGTATATTTTGACGTCATCATCTATGGTCCACGGCCCGATCTTGATGAGACCAGGCGGTAAAGAAAAGGACTGACCTCGTCCTCCAATTTGGCTCACATACTGAGTGATGACTAAAGGCACGGTGATCCACTGAGCGGCCATAGTGGTCATAATTAGATAGAAACCTTTTACTCGTGCGGATGGCAGACCGAAAAGCACCGACCATAAGGCAGCGGTAAATCCTGCGCATATTATACTGATAGGATAAACAAGGCCTGAATCAACCATGAAAGTGGGCCAAGGGATGAAAAGAATCATCATGGCGCTTGTATATCCGCCAACGGCTACAAAGGCCGCATGGCCGAGGGTTATCTGACCGCAATATCCGATGAGCAATTGAACGCCCAAGGCTGCCAAGATATAGTAGTTGATGGTATAGAAAACACTTAACCACTCCGAAGCCACCAGATAAGGCAAGGCTAGAACCACCACCAGCATGAAAATCATCTTGGCCTTTATAAAAGGCGTTCTCCACCATTTATGATCGTCAAGATACGACTCAAAATACTGCCCGCAAGGAAGATAACTCATGGATTAAACCCTCTCTATCCTTTCCCAGCCCCACAGACCATAAGGTTTGAACAGCAGGAAAATTACCATGAAAATGAAAGGCGCTATCTCTTTGATGCCACCGGGGAAATAGAAGTCCAGGTATCCACCTGTGAGATTCTGGAGTATACCTATGGTGATTCCGCCTACTATTGCTCCGGGAACAGAATTTAATCCGCCAAAAACCACGACTGGCAACACGAGGAGACCTAGACCACTTACCGAATAGTTCAGTCCATTTATGTTGCCAAGTAGAGTGCCGCCCACTCCTGCCGCCATGAATGCAATAGCCCATGCGAGAGCATAAACAAATTTTGCGCTAACACCCAACGACAGGGCGGCCATCTCGTCATCAGCGCATGCTTGCATGGACAATCCCCATCTGGTGTATTTGAAGAAGCATACAAAAATGACCATAAGCACCATCGCCGCCACAAAGCTCCACAAATACACGGATCCCACTGTGACACCTAAAAAGACTATCGGATCAATCGAAAAAATTCGTGGTAAGAATACCTGTGTGTCAGTATCCCATATGATGAAGACCATACCTTTAAAGAAAAAAGAAAGCCCCACAGTAACCATGATGACTGCGAGAACAGGTTCTCCGATCATCTTTCTGAGGAATATTCTCTCGGTGAGAAGGCCTAGAATCAACCCTACTATCATCGTACCTATCAGGGCCAACACGAAGGCGGTATTGACTGGCATGAAAGCTACGAATTTCTGGTAAAGTCCCAAACAAACATAGCCACCAATCAATGTTAGTTCGCCCATGGCAAGGTTCAGAACACCGGAGCATTTGTAAATCAAAACCCATCCCAAGGCTACGAGGGCAAAAATTGATCCCAGCATGACACCAGTTATGACTAGTTGCAGGAAGAGGTCCATTACTTCTTTCCTCCTTCCTTAACATCCTGAATTCTTATATCAGCCTTGATTTCAATGACTCGACCATCCTCATAGGTTATGTTCGTCTCCATGTGCAGTAGGTCGGTATCTGAGTACAAAGAATCAATGATGTCTTTGTATCTATTTTCTACGAACGCTCGTCTAATTTTTCGAGTTCTAGTCAGCTCGTCATCATCTGCGTCGAATTCTTTGTAGAGGTTGGCAAATCGAGTTATTTTTGCAGCCTCAGGCACGGATCGGTTGACGTCACTTAATGACCTCATTACCAGATCGTAAACTTGGGGGATCTGAGAAAGTTCCGTGTAACTGGTATAATTGATTCCGTGATCTTCAGCCCACTTTCCCACCGTGTTGTAGTCTATGCAGACAATTGCAACGACATATGGCCTGTTGTGACCAACAATCAGTGCATCCTTTATATAAGGGCTGAATTTCAACCTCGCCTCGAGGAATTGTGGAGAAAATTTTCTTTTATCTCGAAGAATCATGATGTCTTTCGAACGGTCAAAGACCACCAGATGACCGTCCTCATCTATGAAACCAGTGTCGCCGGAATACAGCCAACCATCTTTAAGAGTCTTTTCGGTTTCCCCAGGCATCTTGTAATAACCCACGAAAACTGAAGGACTTTTGGACAAGATTTCGTCATCGCCACCTATCTTGATTTCAGTCTCAGGAAGTGGAGTGCCAACCGTATCAAATTTGATATCATCATCTCTGTGGACGACCGAAATTCCAGCTATTTCGGTCTGACCATAAATCTGCTTTAGGTTTACCCCTATGGCGTGAAAAAATCTAAAATGGTCTGGTCCCATAGCAGCTCCACCCGTGTATGCATGTCGGACCCTGCTAAGTCCAAGGTGATCCCTAATCTTGGAAAAAAGAACCTTGTCGGCTATAAATCTTAATAATTTCCAATGTATTGGGACCGGTTTCTTTTCGAATTTTAATTCAGCCGTGTGATAGCCTATTTTCATCCCCAAACGGTAGATCACCCTTTTTGACCATGAAGCGTCAAGATGCTTCACCTGGACTGTTCTGGTGAACTGCTCATATAACCTTGGAGGAGCAAACATAACATGAGGCCCAATTTCACGAACATTTGCCTGAGCCACTTCAGGCTCTTCAGGAAAATTAATGGTGTAACCAACCTGTAATCCGCATGATATTGACATCATTTGCTCGCCTATCCAGGCAAACGGCAGATATGAAACGAAATCATCAGAAGGTGTACACGGATCTACCCTCATAAGATTTTGCCCCATTGTGAGCATGTTATAATGGGTTAAGAGGGCTCCTTTAGGCAGAGATGTTGTTCCTGAGGTATAAAAAAGCAAACAAACGTCATCACCCTTGCCTTTGTTAACAAGTTTCTCAAAAAGGCCCGGTTCTGAAGCCGACAGCTTTCGGCCAAGCTCCATGACTTCATCCAAGCTTATGAGCATTGGATCATCATAATGCCTCATACCCTTGGGATCATCCCAAATGATCTTCTTAAGTTTGGGGCATCTGTCGCGAATGGCTAGGGCCTTGTCGACCTCTTCCTGACCCTCTGCGACGTAGAATTTTGAATCTGAATGATCTACGATGTATTTAACTTCCTCCATCAAGCAGTCCTGAAACAGCCACACGCCAACTCCACCAGCGCACATTGCCGCCATTTCCGTCCACAAAGCTTCGGGACGGTTATCACCGATCATGATAACCTTGTCTCCGTCTTCAAGTCCCAGAGCCACCAGCCCCAAGGTTATCTCCTTGACGTTGTCGAGGTATTTTTTCCATGTGACTGGACACCATATCCCGAATTCCTTCTCCCTCATGGCCACTTTTGAGTCACCATATTTTTCGCACTGCTTCACAAGGAGTTTCGGTAATGTAAGGTCCTTAGTGATTTCAATCTCGCCTTTAAAACCTGGATCACCTGCGGCTGACATATAAATCCTCCACCTCCCCGAGATAGGCCTTTATTACTTCAGGATTTTCTTGGACTTCTTTTGGGGTGCCGTCTGCGATCTTCACTCCAAAATTCAACGTCATTACCCTGTCAGACAAGTCCATGACAACACCCATGTCATGCTCCACCAGAACACAGGTAACTTTCCATCGTTTGTCTTCATTGATATCAACGATGAAACGGGCCATGTCCTCGGTCTCCTCAAGGTTTAATCCCGCTAATGGCTCATCCAACAAAATCAATTCAGGCTGTAATGCCAAAGCTCTCGCCAATTCGATGCGTTTTTGCATTCCATAAGGCAGCATTCCAGTCACTTCGTTTCGGACCGATTCAATTTCCAGCAGATCAATAATTTCCTCTTCAATGAATTTTCTCGCAGCGATCTCTTCCTTTGATGTCTTACCCCAATAAAAACAGGAACTCAGAAGACCCGAATTTAAACGAAGATGTCGACCGAGCCTAATATTGTCCAATACAGTCATCCCACCGAATAGCTCAATCTTCTGGAATGTCCTGGAAAGCCCCATCGATGCCCTTTTGTGAGGTGACATCTTGGTAATATCTACTCCCTTGAGGAATAGCTGGCCATCCTTTGGATGATATAGTCCGTTGATGCAATTCATCATGCATGTCTTTCCCGCCCCATTGGGTCCAATTATGGAGAAAATTTCTCCCTTGTGAACCTTGAAACTTACATTTGTGAGAGCTGCGACACCATGAAAAGAAAGAAAGATATTCCTTGCCTCAAGTATGACATCCGACATTCAGCATCCCCTTTGCTAAGCCTATCATCGGAGTTGAGTCACCAAAGACCTGGATAAACATATGAAGTCCTGGATCGGTGTGGGTTGAAAATAATTGGGCGATAAAATCTCCCAACCCTCAAATGTGGCTCAGGAAATTCCTACGCAAACCAACCAAGGAACATCGTAAATTCTTGTCCAGACGCTTTAGATGGCCCATTCACCTCTTAATAAGTGTCATAAAACTTCCAGGAATTGCGCCCTACGTATAGAGCATTTGTCCGATTAATGTACTGTCTTAAACAACCAAAAAGTTTAAAAACCCTTCTGAGAAAGCCTCGCCATCTATTCACTTCCATTAAGAATGTGACGCGCTCCACTCAGAATGTGTACTGAGTTTCGGATAGTCATATTTGATCAGATATTTAACAATGAAGAATGGCATGAACAACTATGATGTTTAAGAAACAGTGGTTGAAAAGTCAAGCCTAAAAGTGTTATACGTTCTCCTATGCGACACTATTTGTTTTCTCATCATCTAAGTTTTTGTTAAGAAAACGCAATCTTTTCGGTCATGAGATTCCTTTTCGGGAACAATGAATTATTATTTTAGTAGGAAAAATATAATAGTTCTCCATTCTGAATTTACATCGTTTTCATATATATTCGAATCTGGAAATCAGTTCTTTCAAAATTAAAATATCTCATAATATAAAGTGGTTATTTTTTATACCTGACCACTAAGGCGCAATCGGCTTAGTCTCGGCCAACGGTCTGCACAGGCCGTTGAGTAAATAAAGATGTCTGGAGGGCAGAGATCATGGGTGGAGAAGAGTCTCTCTTGAGAGATCTTAGTGATGGCATCATGACTTTGACCATAAATAGACCGGATTCACTGAACTGTTTTGACATGACTTTGTTGAAACTGTTCAACTCTGTTTTGGATGAAATAGAGTTCACGAGGTCTATAAAGGCTGTTGTGGTCACTGGATCTATCGAGGGAAAAAATGCGTTTAGCACGGGAGCGGACTTGAAGGAACGTGCCGGAATGTCTCCTGATCAAGTCAGGCTTTACATCCAGACCATTCGAAATCTATTCACTCGCGTAGCAGAGCTACCCAAGCCTGTGATCGCCGCGGTAAATGGTTACGCGTTTGGAGGTGGGTTAGAACTTGCTCTGGCGTGCGATATCAGAATTGCTGCGAAGACTGCTGTAGTGGGTCTTACTGAAACAAGCCTGGCGGTAATCCCTGGAGCAGGAGGAACTCAAAGATTACCGCGCGTGGTAGGTTTGGCCAGAGCCAAAGACATGATTTTCAGGGCTAGGAGAATCACCGCAGAGCTTGGACTTGAGTACGGTCTGTTCACTGAGGTGGTTGAACCGGACAAATTGCTTGAAAGAGCTCGGGAAATTGCCAATGAGATAGCCGCCAACGGGCCAATTGCGCTGGCGCAAGCAAAATATGCTATCGACAAGGGAATTGAAGTGAGTCTTGGGGTGGGCCTAGCAATAGAATCGAATGCCTATGCCGTAACAATTCCAACCAAGGACAGGACTGAAGGTTTAACAGCGTTTCGCGAAAAGCGCAAGCCAAAATATTCAGGAGAATAACAGGGAGGACCACTCTATGTGCGCATTTGAACTAAAGTATCCAATGAAAGTCCAAGTCAACGACATTACTGTTCGAGACGGATTCCAACATGAAGAAATATGGATTCCTACAGAGGCGAAGCTTTTTTATCTGGAAGAATTGATCCTGTGCGGCATTAAACATCTGGAAGTCACCAACCTTGGAAACCCAGCGAGCATGCCTCAGTTCAAGGATGCGGATGAATTATTAAAGAGATTACGTAATTCTAAGAAGTTATCTAAGGCCGGAATAAATTGGGATGATATTACGCTAACTGCCATAACCATTCGCGAAAAAGCAGTAGACCGCGCCATAGCAGCTCGAAAAGAAG
>JBFXII010000014.1:0-15422 GCA_050176095.1 Desulfomonilaceae bacterium | reverse complement strand
ATACAAACCTGCGATATCAGCTTCAAAATATGTATCACCATTAACAAGAAGGGTTGGGTCTGTCGCAAATTCTTGTGCGTTCTTTACGGCCCCTCCAGTTCCTAAAGGGCTTTCCTCTCTTGATATAACAATACTTATGTCTGCTGCCCCGTATTTCAATACAAAGTCTTCTATTTGTTCTGACATAAAGCCGGTTAGAAGGACAATACTTTGGATTCCCTTGCGTATAATGGAATCGATCAGAATTTCGAGAAAGGGTTTCTGCCCAATTGGAGCCAGCGGTTTGGGTCTATCCCAAACGACTGGTTTGAGTCTTGATCCCATTCCTCCGGCGAGTATGAAAGCTGTAATTGGAAGTTTGGTGGTCATGTCGTTGTTTGTTAGAAATTTGGCATGCTAATCGATGGTTTAAATTGTACGCAAGCGCATTCCGGGTCCCTGATTATTGGAACAACCTGATAGTGATTTCTCCAAACATCTATTGTCATCAATCCGGGAATGAGATCGTCGTAATCCCCAACGATAACCTTGATTGCCTCTGTGACCTGAATTGAGGCAACCGTAGTGGCAATAGAGGATAACACTCCTACCGTAGAAGCTCGCTGATGATCGGCGACCTCTTTCGGATCAGGCCAAAGGCATCTGAGGCAAGGAGTTCTTCCAGGAATAATGGTCATTACATTTCCGGCGGTCTCAACTGCCCCGCCGAAGATGAAAGGAATCCCATGAGATAAGGCAGAGTCGTTTACTATGTAGCGAGTTTCAGTATTGTCCAAGGCATCAATCACAACATTCATAGAGTTTACAAGAGAGTCAACATTGTAGGTATTTATCTCTGCATTGATGGCTTCAATGTGTATTTCAGACGACACTCTGAAAAGATGCCTGCGCGCAGCTTCAACTTTAGTTAACCCATCTGAAATATCTGACTCATCGTATAATATTTGACGATGAAGGTTATGTAACTCTGGGCTGTCTTTATCCACTATTCGTAAAAATCCTACACCTGCGCGAGCCAGAAGTATTGAGATAAGTGATCCTAATGCTCCTTGTCCGGTAATCAAAACGCGCGATGATTCTATCCTGGACTGCCCTGATTTTCCAATTACACCCAACAAGGTGTGACGACTATATCTTGAATGAGAATTTTCCAAGTTTTGACCAGTTTCCGACAACAGCAAACGGAAAACATTTTAATAATTGGGAGGCATAGGAGGCTTTTGCAGATCCTCCCAGACTATCCCCAGGCGTTCACGAAAATATGGCCCTAAGCGTTTGAATAGAGCAGGCCAGTGCTTTTGTGGTTTGTCCAAACTCTCAAAAATTTCATCGATGAAATTAGGCAATCTTGCCAATTCGTCCTTTGGTATGAACGAAACGGCTCCTAGCCTTACAGAACGATTAAGGCTATCAATGTTAATAGCGTGGGCTGTTAACATTGCTGCTGGCAAGTTTCTTTTTCGACATTCCTCCAACAGAGCAAATCCTTTCACGCCCATGATATCCAGAATTACGAGATCAAAATCATCATTCAATATGTGATTGAGGGCTAGATCAAAGTTTCCAGCAGTCACAACCTGAAAATCCGGTAGCTGTTCCTTTATCACTTCAAGAATATCCGGTTCATCATCAACGGCTAAGATTTTTTTCCGTCTATTGATGCCTGCGATAGACATGGTGTTCTCCTGTGATGAGGCCATTAATGGTGATGAAGATTGTTCGTGCAGAGGTTGTCTGATTGAAGTCTTGTTACGTTAGATGTCCTTATAGCGAAGTTAATTAATATGGAATCAACTGTCAAATTTTTTCCTAACAGTTGTATCTGTTTTGAGTGGCACTGCTAAAGGAGCTGATAGTAATTGCTCTCAAAATTATTCACAGTTTTTTTAGTCATAAAAATTCAAAAGTTCAAGAAATTGGATTCTCGAAAAACTGGATTATGGGGTTAACAAAAAACCTCCAGATCAGTGCACAATGGGAATTGATTTCAAATGAATTTTTCGAGAATCAACAGAAGTAGTTTTTGATTTTGAATTGTGATATAAGAATTTGCCAATCGTTCTGACGATGGAAAAGATGTTTTATAGGCTAGCTAACACTCTAATTATATTAGTTTTAATTGCAATGATCCTGTCTGCTGGTATATGTATGGGTCAGGACTTTCCATACATGGTTCCAGAGGCTCCGGAGTTTGAATCTTCGGGAGGCCTAGCAAAACCCCCTTCCTCAGCAACGCAATCTGAACAAAAAAAACCGTTCCGTTCAAATGCCGGAGTTTTCAGACCTCAAATGGAGTCGGGAGCGATAAATCCCAATCAGGTTCCTGAAGCTCCTGTTTCAAATGACAACAATGTTCCTGCCAAACCTGGACCGGTAAGGGCTCCAGCGGTTGTTTCTCAGCCTGCCCCGCCTGTGATGTCTCCCTCTGCTCAAGGACCAGTGGCGTCTGCGCCACCAGCTGGAGTAGGTGTTGGCGCTCGTCCGCGGTCTGATTGTTCAGAGTTTCCCATGATGATTGCCAGGTCTCGATCAGACGCTGAAATGCAAATGACTGCAAGACACTATTTAACCTGTCTAATGCAGGGTGGTTGGTCTATGGAGCAAGCTAGAGAACAAGTGATACGAACTATCGAAACAGCGTACAGGCCTTCCAGGTAGACATTCAGCATAATTCATCCATTATCATTTTGGACTGGGGTAAATAAACCATTGTCACTGATTTGTTGACATTTTACTAGGCTCCACAACATCTCTTGTATTTCTTACCTGATCCACAAGGACAAGGGGCATTTAGGTTTGGCTTACCGGACAGAGGGGCTTTGGGTTTGACGGGATTTTTGCTGGATGCGCGAAAATGCTGGTACAGGACAAAAGCGGTGGCTCCAACCATTACCACCCACACAAGTATGAGTCCAATGCTCTCGGTATTGTTAAATCTTCCTGAGCTAAGAAACCAGATGAGGGCGATTGTCCAGAGGGCAATCCAGAACATTCCATAATATGGGCTTTTTATTTTTTTCATTTAATTGAGCCGTAAGGATTTTGGAACAAAACTAAATACCATTGGCGTCTTTAACCGATGGTCATTGAGAATTTTGTGAAGTATATATGTTCGCTAAAATCGGGGTCAATATGCTATTAATAAAAATTTGGAATAATTGGCTTGTTTATATTCAATGTTGATTCCAGAAGGTGAACAGTGAATTTTCTATTCATAAATGTGAATCATGATGTTGGTTGGGAATCTTCGGAAAGTATTCCCATCTCTTTGGGTTACATACTGGCCACCTTGAAAGCAGAGGGTCATGGAGGCGTAATTCTGGATGATCTTCGTGACAAGCCTCTTAGTTTTAAGGTGCTTGACCAAATGATATTGCGGTTGAATCCAACCCTGATAGGATTCACTACCTATCAGAGCACGATAGATCGAATCCGGTTCTTGAGCAGATATATTAAGACAAGGCATAGAAAGATAATATTAGCCTTAGGGGGGCCTCAAATTCATTCTATTCCATCTGCAGCCCTAGAGGATCTTGATGACATTGACCTGTTAGTACGTGCAGAGGGTGAGGTGGTAATGGCTGGTGTGGCGCGTGCGCTGAGTTCAGGTAGATCTTTGAATGATGTTAATGGAATAACATATCGTCTAGATGCACGGATTGTTGATCAGACGGGAAAGGTTGAAGTTCCTGATGATCTTGATGTCTACCCATCTCCGTATTTGACCAAGACCATCAATCTGGACGGTAAGGACACGGCAATTCTTCTTTCATCTAGAGGATGTAAGAGCAACTGTTTTTTTTGCATTACTCCTTCTCTTTGTAAAGGCAAGATTCGTTACCACTCGTTGAGCAGAGTAATAGATGAAATGAAGTATTTGAGCAGTCAAGGAATTGAGCGTTTCTGGTTTGCCGACCCAAATTTTACCGAGAATAGAGAGAGAACACTAGAATTTGTAGAGAGAAAACAAAAGTTGGGCATTCAAACTCCGTTTTGGTTTCAGACACGGAGTGATCTTTTAGACCCGGAATTAATGGATGCTCTTAAGGAGGCTGGAGCTGATACGGTAGCCTTTGGTTTAGAATCGGCTAGTCCTAAGGTGCTTAAAAATATTAACAAAAGACTGAATTTGGATCAGTTGAGACAAAACATCGAGCATGCCAAAGAAATAGGCTTGAATGCCGAACTTTTCACAATATATGGGCTTCCCGGAGAGACGGTAGATGATGCGCGAGTCACTATCAATTTTGTGAAATCGCTTGGCGTTCCTGTTGAGTTGAATTCAGGGTCTCAGCAAATGCAACTTTATTTCGGATCCGCTTACGAAAAAAATCCAGAAAAATACTCAATAAAGCCTTTAGGCCAGAGAAAGCCTAAATATTTGTCGGTTGGAGAAAATTTTGAAACGTCAGACATGCGATCTTCGGAGATTCGAAAAGTTCGGAATTTGTGGGCGTTGTCCAACGAAGGGCTGGAAAGGGACGTCTATTACAAGCAGCGAGTCTTTGAAATAATAGATTTTTTGTTGGAAAATAAAGCAGATTTGGAGGATGAACTCCAGTTTTACGCTTTTGGAGCCCTTGTGAGCTCTGCCATTGAAGAATTTGATCTGCTTGTTCAATTCTTGGAAGGATACATCAGCAAGGCTTCCTCAGATGATTCTAGCGTTGAAGATATAATAGAAGCATTGAATTTTTTCAGAGAGACTGATGAAGAATCCGGTCCACATGACAGAATAATTTTTGACTCCAGGAGTTACATGGATGGAGTGCCATTCACTGGCATCTCAGGCAAATATTGGGATGTCCTGCTAGGGCATGGCCTGTTATTACACGATTTTGAAAAAGGACTTACCGGGGCAAAAGCCGGAGCGGAAGTAAATTTTTCCTTTACTTTTCCAAGTGACTACCATCAGGTCGAGCTTGCCGAGAAAACGGTAGAAATTCACGCCAAAATACACAAAGTTTTTAGACCCTTGAGCACAGATTCAATGGAAGGAATTCGACATCTCAATATACGAAATCACTACTGTTTTGATGATCTAGATGTTTTACGGGATCAAAACGAAATCCTTTACTATTTGACTTTACGTGACATTGATCCTCATGAATTACTCAAGACTCCAAGTCATTTTTTGACGTTGGCGCATCGGTGGGCCAAGCTGGGAAAATATGAAAAGGTAAAAGAATTGGGAAGATTGGTTGCTGATAAGCCGCCTGCATTGCGGGCGCTAGCGGACACCCTGTCTGCTGCAGGCAAGCATCAATTGGCTCTAGATTACTATGTAGATCAGTCAGGAAACGTTGTATCAGGTGTTCTAAAAAGAGTTCGTTTGCTTCTTCATCTTGGAAGAGCCCAGCAGGCTATTAATTTATTGGAGACAATTCCGGAATCCCCGGATTTGGAGTTTCAGGAGACTATGCTGGAGTGCCTTAAATTGTCAGGCGCTGATCCGGGCAGGGTACCGTCTTTAGAAAGACATGTGCTTGATCTTAGGGTAAAAAACGCCCTGGAAAAGGAACTTCTTTCAAAGAGGGGAGCTACAATCAACAGTTCTTCAATTCATGGTTTTTCATCTGACGATGATGAGGCCTGAGAGTTTTTGCTATCAGACAAATTTTTCAGAGTTATCAGGAGATTCAAGAAATATGAGCGATCAATTAGAGCAGACGAGGCTGGTAACGTATCATAGGGAAGGGGCCATAGGTTTTATTACCTTGAATCGCCCGGACAAGAGAAACGCGTTGAATTTGGAAGTTTGGGATTCTCTCCACGGCGCTGTTATGGAAGCTGAAAAGGATGCAGAGGCTCGAGTAGTCATAGTCCGAGGTAAGGGTAAGTCCTTTTGCGCCGGTCTTGATTTGAGTCCCGATAATGATTTGATCAAGACGGTTACCGCATCCCCGAGCGCCAAACAGAAAATTGAGTTTTTCAAAATGGTTAAGAGAATACAAGCTGCTCATACCAGCCTTGAGAGGCTTCCCCAACCGACCATAGCAGTCATACAGAATCACTGTTTGGGGGCAGGTTTGGAGCTGGTGGTCTGTTGTGACATTCGTCTATGTTCATCTGACGCGACCTTTGCTCTTCCCGAGGCTCGTTTGGCGATAATAACTGATGTCGGGGGACTTCAAAGACTAACCAAAGTGGTTGGACGAGGACATGCGCGGGAAATATCTTTTAGAGGTAATAGATTCAGGGCAGAAAAAGCGCTTTCCATAAATTTGGTCAACGAGGTGTACGACAACCAGGAAACCCTAGAGAAAGAAGCTCTGGCCATGGCCAATGAAATTGCTTCCAACCCGCCATTAGCTGTTCAGGGAGCAAAGGAAGTTTTCCTTTTTAGTGATTATGGAGCGCTTGAGCAATCTCTTGAATATAACGCCGCCAGATCATCCATGATTATGCCATCTGAAGACATATTCGAAGCAATGGCAGCTTATGTTCAGAAAAGACAGGGCGTTTTCAAGGGCGCATGAGTTTGAGCCCAACCAAGAAATAAAAATAAATTGAGGCTTGCTTCAACAGGAGGCTGTTTTGATAAAGAAACTTTTTGAACCGATAAAAATAGGACCGGTAAACGTTCCAAATCGCGTGGTTATGACTGCAATGCATCTCAATTACACTCCTAACGGAGAAGTTTCAGATCAGTTCATAAATTTCTACGAAGCGCGAGCGGCGGGTGGAGCTGGTCTAATTATTGTAGGTGGAGCAGAAATAAATGACCAGGCGGCAGGTATCGACCTCATGTTGGCCATAAAGGATGATAAATATATTCCGGGGCTCAAAAAATTCACAGATCGCATACACCAATATAAAACAAAAGTCGTTGTTCAGCTCTACATGGCTGGAGCATATTCCTTTTGTGGTCTCAAGGGTCTGCCTATACTCGCTCCATCAGAGTTTACCAGCTATTTTACAAGACAAAAAACGACGGCAATGACATTGGAGGATATTCATAGGGTTCAGCAAGACTTTGTGGAAGCCACAAGGCGGGCCAGGGAGGCGGGTTTTGATGCGGTAGAAGTGCTTGGATCAGCTGGGTATTTGATCTGTCAATTTCTGTCACCCAAAACCAACAAGCGTGATGATGAATATGGGGGACCGCTGGAAAATAGGATGCGTTTTGGTGTGGAAACAGTGACTAAAGTTCGTGAGGCCGCTGGTCCTGACATGGCGGTCTTGGTTCGGGTAGCGGGCAATGACTTTGTTCCAGGGAGTCATACTAACACTGAGTCCAAAGTCTTTGCAGCGGAAGTTGAGAAGGCCGGAGCTGATTGCATCAATGTTACCGGTGGTTGGCACGAAAGTCGAGTTCCGCAGATTACGATGGATCTACCGCATGCAGGTTATGTTTACCTCGCGCAGGGGATCAAAGAAAAGGTTTCGGTTCCCGTAATAGGCTGCAATCGAATCAATGACCCGTTTGTGGCAGAAGAGGTTCTTAAAGAAGGCGCTGCTGACTTGGTTGGAGTAGCCAGAGGCCTCATAGCCGATCCAGATTTTGTAAACAAAGCAAAGGCTGGGAAAACCGACGAAATTAGGCGATGTGTGGCTTGCAACCAAAAATGTTTTGACCATGTTTTTGCCCTTCAGCCTGTGGGCTGTCTTGTTAATCCTCAGGCTGGAAAAGAGGGTCAGGTTGTCATAAAACCGGCGGAGAAGAGAAAGAAAATCATGGTCGCTGGAGCCGGTCCTGCCGGCTGTGAATTCGCGCTGACTGCCGCTGAAAGAGGACACGAGGTCATACTTTGCGAAAAAGATAGCGAAATAGGGGGACAGATTTTTTGGTCAGCGAGCGCTACAAAGAAAACTGACTTCCATTATATCATAGGCTATTACAAAGCCACATTGCCGAGGAGGGGTGTTGAAATAAGGTTTAACACCAAAGTCACTCCTGAACTAATTTCAGCCGAAAAACCTGATTTAGTCGTAGTTGCAACAGGCGCAGCTCCATTCAAACCACCAATAGAAGCTGTTGAAGCGCCCTATGTTTATCAAAGCTGGGATGTGCTCCGCGGTAACGTTCAGACCGGAAAAAACGTTGTTGTTGTCGGCGGCGGTTCGGTGGGTCTTGAAACTGCCTTATTTCTTGCAGAAAAAGGAACCATTTCTCCAGAACAAGTCTATTTTCTGACGATTCATAAGGCTGAGACACAGGAAACCCTTAGAGAATTGGCGCTCAAGGGAATTAAAAACGTCACGGTTATAGAGATGGCCAGGAGAATGGGTCAGGATATAGGCCCTTCTACTCGTTGGGTGATAATGAAAGAACTTGACCTAAGAGGAATCAAACTTGTCACTCAAGCAAAGATGAAGGAAATTACAGAGAACTGTGTTGTATATACTGACGCCGAAGGAAACGACGTTTCGATAGAGGCGGATTCGGTTGTGCTTGCTATGGGATCAAGATCCGAGAATTTGCTGGCCAAACTATTGGAAGATAGTGGTGTCGAAATAGCGGTAATTGGCGACGCAAAGAAATGCGGACGAATCGGGAACGCGATCGATGATGGTTTTGCGCTGGGAGTGATAGTTTAATGATTTCAAATGACTAAAAATTTGAGAAAATGATTTAAAATTTCTTGAACCGCAATAATTTGAGGCGTTTTCCCCAATATCTTGCCATGCGCAAAGCGCCTCAAATGTTCCTCACATTTTTTCAGTCCTACGTTTAATCTCAAAACCAGAGAATTTTAGCCTGTTGAATAGACAGGAATCCACGCATTTCCCACAGTTCACGCAAAGAAGGTTTCCGCATTCCCTGTAAGGTTCTAAACCCATGGGACAAACACTGACGCAAGACGCCTCTTTGCAGCATGGAACGGTTGGATTTCGAGAGATTGATGTAACCCTCATTGTAATGGAAGTCCTGAAAAGGGATAAAACTGAACCAGTGGGACAAAAGGCTCTACACCATATCTTGGGCAGCACAGAAAACTGGATCGCGAGTAGACCAACAATAAATCCAAATTCAAGGGATACTACCCTTTCCTTGACAATAATCATTGCCTCAGTGCTCATGATAGCAGGAGCGTTAATATAATTCAGCACGGGAATTCCTATTGCTCCTGCAGTAGCACAGCCTAGCAAGAGAAATGAAAAACGGATCACATTCGCTTTGAACGAACTTCTTATGGGAACATAAGAAGAGGGCTTCCTGAAGATTTTTTGCCCAATTAAATTTCTTAGCCACTCAACTCCTTCTGATACAAAGAGGAATGGGCATAACCATCCACACCAGAACCTACCTAGTAATATTGCTATGAACAAGGGGAATATGACTGAAGCCAACACAGGAATCGTCATGTCGCTCGAAGCAAAAATGGCCTGAAGAATCACTGACGGGTCAGCTACTCCTAATCCACCAAAATTAATAGCGAAAAAAGTTCCAGTGATGAAATATAGTTCATATATATTCAAAATAGGGACCACAAACATCAAACAGAAAACAAAAATTTGGGTGGCCCTTCTGTAAGGTAAGCACATCAATCCCAATCCCCTTTAACCTTAGGTTGTTCATACGGAAAATCAAATTTGGGCGTTTTACCAGAACTATCAATGTTGTATTTTTGTTCAATCAAATTTTCGCCACTTAGGGGTTGCTGGGATGATGAAGGCTCTTTGGATCTACTCGAGTCAAAATGTGTTCTGGCTTTTCTGAAATAGAAACCAGCTTCATCAACTCGTCCCATACCGGCAGGAACAACATTGATGGCCCTCTTGGGCCTAGTAGGACATCTCTCCACACATATACCGCACCCTACACAGTCATCCAGAATTACAGGGTACAGGTTGTCCTTAAGAATTATGGCTTTGTCTGGCAAAGGGCAAACATTGTAACAAGTGTTGCAAAGCGCTCCGATCTTTTCCAGAGACTCATCGGGGATCACATCGTGTTCTAGGAAAAGGTGGCTATAGCAAATGGAAGGTTCGATCTTGGCATTTCCCATTTTTACTTTGGATGGGTCTTTAAGATCCTTGTCCAAGGCTCCGGTCGGGCAAAGTCGACAACATGCCATGCATAAATAGCAGGCTTTATCTTGAGGAAAAACGTGAGGAGTCCCTATGGTAGCACCTAAACCAGCCCGTTTTATGGAATTGTAAGGACAGACCTCCATGCAACGATTACATCGAATGCACAAGGCCATGAATTTTTGTTCCTCCACAGCGCCAGGCGGACGTAAGCGGTTAATCTCATAATCACTAATGAAGGGATTACGACGATCGACGAATATCTTTCTGAAAAATTCAAATAAACCGTGGTTCATTAAACTACTAAATTTGAATCAAGAATGTGAATAAACTTAACCGGACTTGGTTGAAAAATTACTTTGATCATCAATCAGAGGTTAAGCTTTTCAGATGGTCTATTTCATCCTCAAAGTTTATGTAAATATGCCCGATATCGATGATTTCCGGGATTTCATCACGCAATTTTCTGCATAAAATTTCGAGTTCGTCCTGGTTTTTCGCTTCAAAATTAACTATCAGCTCCGATCCGGATTCGGAAGCCACCTGAAATGTTACCTGTGGGAATTCACGCAATCTCCTTATTACTAAACCGGAATCGTTAGGGCTCAGAAATATTGCGCTACCTGTTATGACCAAATGGCAATTCCTTCACAACTAACTCAGGATATTGGAGATACCGTAGAAGATCTACGAGTTCTCCAATCTAAAAATGGGCTGATTTTAAACCTTCACAGGAAAAGTTGCGTTGACATCATGGATTACCATCATATCGGATACATCCTTTGGATCTCCGATTCGTTCTATTTTCACAGCGCATATCTTGAATTCGGGTTGTTTGGAACCCTCATCAAAAGCGTCAATTGTTACCCTGTTGATCATACGATCCCAATCCTGATCAAACCAAGGGACGAAAAGAATACCCGGTAGGGAATTCTTGACTACATGAGCTGGCAATATATTAAACCCTCTTCTACTTGTAATTTTGATCATGTCACCATTACTAATGCCATAAGCTTCAGCATCTTTTGGATTGATTTCGACATAGGCATTGGGTTTGGATCTGGCTATTTCAGGGACCCTCATCGTCATGGTTCCTGAATGCCATTGTTCGATTGTCCTGCCGGTAGTCAGGAAGAACGGATAATCCTTGTCGGGCGGCTCCTCGGGTCCTTTATAAGGCCTTAGAAATACGTTAGCTTTTCCCTCGTGCTGTTTATCTCCGTAGAAATAGATCATTGCGTTTTGAGGAACTTTTACGATTTCAGGCATATCCAGGATCGGGTCGTGTCCTCTGACATATCGTCTTGCAGTCCCGGGGCTTTTCTCATTCGGACATGGCCATTGGAGACCTTCTTCTAGTTCCAACAAACGTGCTCGTGTCATTCCATACAGCGTATGCTCGGTTAATTTGACGCATTCTCTGTAATCATCCCATGCCATAGCGTATGCGGCAGTGGGATCGTCCATGTTCCATGGGATAAGTTTTTCAAATCCCATTCTTCTTGCTAGTTGTGCAGCGATCCAAATATCCGGTTTGGCTTCACCGGGCGGGTCAACACATTTTGAGGTCAGCTGACTTCGCCGCTCGGAGCATCCGAAAACCCCTCCTTTTTCATAAATAAATGCCGCAGGAAGGATTACATCCGCCAACTGTGTAGTTCTTGTAGGAAAAATGTCCAAAACCACTAAGAAACCGTCTTTCATGCCCTTAAAATATTTTGGGGCATTCGGTAGAGATTGGGCGGGGTTGGTCGTGCATATCAGCATTGCTTTGAGTGGTTTTGATTGATCGTCTTCAGCTCCAAGCTTTGCAAACATTTCCATCGTGTGAAAACCTGGCTTTGGATCAATTGTGCCAGGAGGAAGTTTCCACGATTTCTCGCAGTCAGCTCTTGCAACGGGGTCAGTAATTGAACGAGTCCCTGGGAGTAATTGACACAATGAGCCGGTTTCCCTGACCCCACCACAGGCGTTTGGTTGCCCGGTGATGGAAAATGAGTCAGCTCCTTCTTTGCAAATGTTTCCAGAAATCAAATGCAAGTTGTGAATCAAATTGTTTGCCCAAACACCTCTTGTTCTCTGGTTCAATCCCATGGTCCAGAGACTCATCGTCGGGCCATGGCTACCAAACAACCGAGCTGCTTCTTTGATATTGGCGGCTGGACAACGAGTAATTTTTTCGACAGCCTCAGGAGTAAATTGTTCGAGGAAATCGGTGTAAGCCTTGAAATCCACTACCTGAGATCCAGTGTGGAATCTGCAAAGGTTATCTATGAAGAATTTGTCAATCCATCCATTTTTCACGAGTTCTCTGGCCATGCAATGGAAAACAGCCAAATCTGTTCCAGGATCTGCTGGAAGCCATACATCCGCAATTCTAGCGGTAGGAGTCAATCGAGGTTCACAGACTATAACCTTAATATTTTCAGGATCCTTCATTTTCTGGCGGGCTACTCGTCTGAACAGGATAGGATGGCACTCAGCCGTATTTGATCCGACCAGAAACAAAGTCTTGGCTTTTTCGATATCCGCGTATGAACCGGCGGGTTCATCTGTTCCGAATGTTGTAATGTAACCACCGACAGCTGATGCCATGCAAAGCCTGGGATTACCTTCAACCATGTTGGATTTGAAGCCGCCCTTCCACAACTTGTTAAAAGTGTAACTTTCCTCTGTCATGCATTGGCCTGAGCCATAATAAGCTACAGAGTCCTTTCCGAATTTCTGGTGTAATTCCTTGAACTTGTTGCTTATTTTGTCAAGGGCCTCATCCCAGGTGACTCGTTTAAACTTTCCATCCTCTTCCCGAACCATAGGGTACTTGAGGCGGTCAGGGTGATACATGCTAGTGTAACCCTTAAAACCCTTGACACACAAAAAGCCGAAATTTGTTACGGCTTTGGGATTGCCGCGCAAACCCACCAGTTGGCCGTTTCGAATCCCCGCGTAAATTCCGCAACCAGTCCCACAGAACCTACAAGTGCCTTTAATCCACTTGTCAACTTCAATTTCTTCCTGGGCCGAGGCTGATTTTGCAAAAGGTATGTTCAATGCTGAAGCAGCGAATGCGGCAGCAGACAATTTGATCATTTCTCTTCTGGATATTTTCATCAATCTTCCTCCAAGGCAAGTTCATTATTTGGGTAAATCAAAACCCCGGCACGTTGAAACGATCTACCCGGCCAGGAGAGAATTTTTCGTATTGCTGGATCTTGTGCGCAGTAAACCAATGGGCCTTATGACAGAATGAGCAGTTTGTTACCAAGGCTGCAGGAGGTAAGTTGTGCACCTGTTCCGAGTGGCATCCTATGCAAACTGACCTGTCGGGTCTAGCTCTGTAATTTAAGGCGTCACCGTGACAAATACCGCATTTGACGTTATTTATGCCATGTCTTGAAGCGAGCCATTGGTTGTAATTAGCAGGTGTTTCTCTTTTGTGGCATTCCATACAGTCCTGTTTGCCAAATTGCACCCTATGGGCATCAGGTTTCTCCCCGGGAGCCATCGGAGGAGCTGTGAACTCCTTCCATTTTGGATCCAGACCGCCAGCCTTTGTTGGTGAAGTCTGTGGTCCTGAATTCGGCCCAAGGGCAGCTGCCTTCAAGGATAGAGAAAGGCTGAGAATCATTCCAGCTATTATCAAAAAGTAGACGGCGCGTTTCATGTTCCGTTCCTCTCACCCATTGGTTTTATAAGAAACTGAAAAATGTCCATTTTATGATGAGCCGCCGCTCAATTCTTCGAGCGTAGCTCTTCAATTAAATCGGGAGTAGCTATGGCGCCAAGCGCCTTAAGGACTTCTGCCGCTTTTTTCGAAACCTCTGGATTTGAATCTTTCAAGAGTTTGATCAATGGGGGCACAGAGGGCTTTCCTATGGCCACCAAAGCTGATGACGCGTTTTCCGCTCCTATTCCACCATTTTTAAGTATCGCCACGAGTTGATTCACGGCGGGCGCCCCAATCCGTGCTAAGGCCTCGGACGCAGATTTTGAAGCCTGCAGGTTCTTTCCTTCCAGAGATTTGATCAAGGCTGGAAGGCTTTCAGGACCAAAGCTTGCCAAGGCTGTTACTGCGGCGTCCCTGGTTTTTTTATTATCGTCGCCTAATAAATTGGCAAGTTCTGAAATCGAATTTTTCGAGGGTTTTCCGACCGCCATTATGGCTAATATAGCCGCTTCCCTCACTAGGGAATCCTTATCTGCCAGGGCTGCTACAAGAGCCGGCATTGCCGGTTCGGCCTCCGCTCCAAACTCTGCAATGGTGTTGATTACGCCAAGTCTCACAAACTCGGATTGACTCTTCAGGGCTGAAATCAAAGCTGGCAAACTATCTTTTGAAGACAATTTCATGTCTCTGAGTTCAGAAATAGCGTTAGTCGCTACGGAAGGATTGGGACTGTTCAGATCCCTTAGCAGGACGTTAACGTGCTGATCAATTGCATTAGTTGGTCCTTTGCTGGGTTTGGGCGCCTGCGCCTGAACTGAACTCAGGCACGCAAGAATTATTGCTAATACGATAAAATGGGACGTAAACGAGTTAAGCTTAGGAGTCTGCAAGAATACTATCTGCATCATTTCATGCCCTCCCTGAAGCTAAAGCTCCATTGCTGGCAGTATGTTTCGTGAATTCCCCTGTTTCGATTGGAAGCACTATTTTTAGGTTAATTGTCAGGATGAGGAGTCCTAGTGACCAAATTCCCAAGGTGACCAAAATTTCTAAAGTGGTCGGCGCGTATTCCCAGACTTCCCCAAGGGGCGCAGGGATGAAACCTGGAATGATCAAACCCATTCCTTTTTCAATCCATATACCAATTATGATCAGTACACATCCAAGATTGAGAGTTAGAAACCTTTTTCGAGTGAATGGTATGAGAAAGATGAAAAACGCTATGACATTGAAGGTGAACGCTGTCCAAATCCAAGGAACCAGCCTGCCTTTTCCGTCCATTCCGGCGTACAAATACTTTAGGGGTGAAAGATGATGGGTATCAGAATATAGTTCCTTGAAAAACTCTGCTCCGAGCAAGAAAAGATTGATCGCCATGGCCACTGCTATCATTTCGGCTATCTTGTGCAGGGCTTCATCCTTGACATGAAATTTGGTGTAATGCCTCACTATCTGAAATAGAAGGATTATTAGCGCCGGTCCGGAACAGAAGGCTGAAGCCAAAAAACGAGGAGCCAGTATTGAAGCGTTCCAGAAAGGTCGAGCAGCCAATCCATTGTAAATGAAAGCTGTAACGGTATGAATGCTTACAGCCCATGGAATCGAAAGAAGAATGAAGGGCAGAAGGAAATTATAATTTACGGGTTTTTCGTTATAAGCTTTGTAGATGATGTAGCCCGGAATTAACAAATTAAGAAACAAATATCCGTTGAGGACGACAATATCCCAGCCTAACAAAGAAGAAGGCAAATTCAGAATCCCAATTCCCGGTAGCAGATGC
>JBFXII010000013.1:0-16394 GCA_050176095.1 Desulfomonilaceae bacterium | reverse complement strand
AGTTTGTCCACTCCACTGGAAGTATCATGTAGTTCCGTATGAAACAGCGAAATCTCCCGGATTTAAAACTTTGTAGGCGCTGGCATAAATAAAAATAAATCCTATGATCAACCGAGCAAATAAGCTGATATATTTGGACATCATGTTCATCGGATGTTCATCTCCTTGATGACTCAACCGGATAACCAGCTGATTGCCAGGCCGGAAAACCGCTTACCATTATCATGAATTTGGTGAAACCCATCTGGGATAAAAAAGCTACAACTTTTTCGGCCATGTCACAATCGGGACCATAACAGTACAGTATTAAAGAGGAATCTTCGGTTATGAATGGTTGAACCTCTATAAAGCGGTCCTGAATTTCTTCAGGAGACAATAAAATAGCCCCTGAAACATGCCCCAAATCATAATGCTCCTTGTAACGAGTATCTATGAAAACCCATCCAGGATCATTCAAATGATTCAAGGCCTGCTTCTCATCGATTAGTGGCACAGAAATGCCGTTAATTTGTATTTCCGGAGGAGGAGAATACACTAATGATATACCTCTAGGTGAGACATGATTTACGGAAAGACCTACTAAAGAGAGGATAATGAGAATTGCCAAAGATGAAACAGCTAACTTCAGAATATCGAAAAATCGCATAACCAAAACTTTCTCATTCTGCCTGTTCTAGAAGATCACGAATCTTCTTTTCGGACAAAGTCAACCCTTTTGACACTATAGCCCCGTTTATCATGAGCGCCGGAGTCGCGAAAACTCCTCTTTGGGCAATTTCATTAATGTCCGTCACATGTTCGACAGAAGCCGGACACCTCATTTCACTCAAGACATTCATCACTTTCTTCGTGAGGGTATCACACTGATGACATCCAGGCCCCAGGACTTTTATATCAATGAAATCTCCCCGAGCATCTTTAACGTCATCCCCTCGTAATTTTTTAAATTCCCTTAGAAATGCTTTCGAGTACTTCTTTTTTGAAGAATACGGTATATAGTTGCTTTTTGACAATAACTTGAGAAGCTCTGACTCTATATAGTCCTCATCCCTTTCAGCCCATGACGACATAGCCTTTTGTAAAGCAGCCTTGAGACCCACTATTCCAACTTCAAAATCATCCACACGGATACGAGTAACTTCATTGTCCGACATATCTGCAGTTCCTTTAAAAAAAAGATGGTTAATTTGACATTCAATTTCTCTTTTTTTCTAGTAACTCCTTTGTTCGTAGATTTCAAAAGACATTGAAATGCTTTTTCGCATGTTAAAGATGACTTTAATAGTCTGATGCTTCTGAACTCCACATGGAAAGGTCTTCTTGAGTTAGAACAGAAAGATTCTCTCGGCCCGGCTTCAAAAGAACTTCTACAATTTCTCGATAGCCATTGCTCGAGGCAATCATCAAGGCGCTCTTACCACTTCTGTCGCGCAAGGATGGATCAGCCCCAGCATCTATTAACTTATCAACGATCGGGGCATGTCCTGATGTTGTAGCAGCTATCAAGGCTGTCTGACCATTTTTGTCACGCGCATTTACATCAGCGCCGAATACTAAAAGCTTTTCGACCATTTTAACATCACCACGACGCGCGCCAATTATGACAGGCGTTTCCGTCGTCCTTCCCCGCTCGTTGACTCCTGATCCATTTTCCAAAAGCTTCTGCGCCTCAATGTGATTTCCGGTTTTAACAGCTTTTATCAAAGCTGTATCTCCTAATGAGTTTCTGGAATTCAGGTTCCTGGTTATATCAATCAGCGTCTCCACGCCGTAAGATGAACCTTTGGTCAATGCCTCCGTTAGTCTATCCAGTTGACAGGAAGCTAACGGATATGCGCAGGACATGTAAAACCCGACACAGATTATCATAATTATGAATAACAATTTAATCAATTTTTCCAAATTATTGACTCCTTAAAACCAAATCCACTTCATGTTTTACTCAAAAGTCACTTTATCTCACGTCACCTTAACTCAATTTTTGTTCCCAAAATATACTACCGCCAAAAATTAGATTACTTGCGCAACGCAACTCATTTTTCGCCAGAAAAAATAGTTGAGGTTTGTGCCTCGGTTTAGAAACATTTTTTGTTCACAAGGTCGGTTCCGCCGCGTTTGATGTCCAACATGTCATCCAGTCACAAGCCTTATCGTAAATGAACACAATTCTTCACTGTCTCAATGATTTCGCCTGATAGCGCGTTAGGCTTTTATATGCGCTTAAACAAAAATCAGGTTGTGAGATTGAATTCTGTAGCAGGATAGGCCATTTTTAAGGCTTTTTATAAGAAATCGTCCTTATGTTGATCTATAGCAATTTTGTCACATTAAAGTAATGGGGCATTTTTTGATTTTGATAATTATGAATTTACTCTATAATAGTACTGTGACTTAATGAATCTCATAATAGTAGTATTTTGATAATATTAAGACCGCATTTTTACGTTTGATCAACTTATTGACTATAGTGATATTATAACACAACGCGCATGATCACATAGCGATATTATCATATTAGTATTTTACAATATTAGTAGTGTTAGTTACTTGGTTAAGAAAAAGTTCTTGACTTATTTAGTCAAGGACAATACCTTAAGTCTGATCTTAATCATTAGTCGAATCTAGCGCCTACTTTTGATCCAGATATTGATTTGAGCAAATTAATCCTGATCAAACGGTTCTAATTTTCGGATTTGTTTACGTCTATAGTAGGACATCTGCCCCACGGGGATAAAATAAATACCTGTTACAGAATGAAAGAGAGGATTCATGGAAAACAACGTTAGTCACGCGCTGCTTTTCTTAGAAGAAGAGGTTCAATACATTTGTTTGACCTTTATGGCCATTATGTATGCGATCAAGATCGTTACGCTGCTGAAAAAACCTGTTCCACCTGAAAAAGCTGAACTCAAGGGGGATCGGGTCGCTGGGGCTTTCGAATCATTGCTGAACATCCTTAGGCCTTGGTCCATGGAAAGCACCAGAAACAATATGTATTTTTATGCTGAATTCATGATCTTCCATATAGCTGTCGCTTTGACAATCGGCGCCACTTTTCTTATTCCGCTCACTCCTCAATTAATGACACCTCCAGTGACTGTTATTTTCATGGTGTTCATGGCTTTAGCTTTTTTGATTGGTTTGAGACGAATTCATCGAAGACTCACCGTCCCGGAAATCAGGATCATTTCATCTCCTGATGATTATTTTGCTATCATCCTGATGACCGTATTTTTCGCGACGGGCTTCATTGCTCTTTATTTTTGGCTCAACAAAATGCCCGAAACGGCTTGGATGTGGGTATTTTTCCTCATGACAACTTTCTTCCTTCTCTATGTTCCTTTCAGCAAAATTTCCCACTACATTCTGTATCCTTTTGGTCGGGTTAATTTTGGGAGAACATTCGGAGGTAGGGGCGTTACCAACAAAAAAGCCAAGGACACTAATTGGAATCCAACATTGTAATAACTTTTTAAGATAGAGATATAACGGAGGCTTTAAATGTCTGAAAAAGCTGTAAAATTGGGCGCAGAGAAGGAACGGCAATGGCCCACCAAGACCGAATTTACTCCTGAAATGTTAGCCGAAATGGAGAAGCTGCTCCCGAGCAAATTGAATCGGGTAGTCGCTGCTTCTCTGGCTGGATGCATACATTGCGGAATGTGTAGCGACGCCTGTCATTATAGTGTCTCAATTCCCGAAGATAAAACACTCGTTCCGGCGTACAAGGCTGATCGGTTTAGAAAATGGTACAAGAGCCGTTATGATTGGTTGGCGAAAGTATTCCCTTCTTTTGTAGGGGCCCAACCACTTACCAAGGAACTAGCCGAAGAAATGTATGACAAGCTTTTCGGGGGCTGCACCATGTGTCGAAGGTGTACCTTGAATTGTCCCATGGGTGTAGACTACGGGATGATGGTGCGTGCTGCTCGCAGCATAATGCAACAGGTAGGTAGGGTGCCTCAACATCTTCAGGACACTGTTGATACTCATTACAATGCGGGCAACAACATGGCTGTTCCGCAGGATGAAATGATAGAGACCATTGAGTGGATTGAAGAAGAACTTCAGGATGAGGATGGCTGCGAGAATTTCAAGATCCCGGTCGATAAAAAGGGCGCGAAGTATTTTCTTACTCTCAACCCTAGAGAACCTAAATACTATCCTTTGACGATTCAGGCGACTGCTAAGGTTTTGAACGCTGCAGGGATCGACTTTACAATATCCTCTAGATATTGGGACCTCACTAATTATGCGTTGTTCAATGGCAACGACCCTGATGCAAAGCTTTTTTCAATGTGGCAAGTTGAGGATGTTAAGAGACTTGGATGTGAGTATTTATTGGCTGGGGAATGTGGCCATGGATATCGAGCTCTGAGATGGGAACTTCCAAACTGGGTTGGTGGGGTTCCATTTAAAATTACAAGCGTATTAGAACTTTTTGCGAAATTAATTCGCGAAAACAGGATCAGATTGGACAAGTCAGTTTGGGATGGGCATCGATTTACTTATCATGATTCGTGTAACATAGCTAGGTCAGGCGGTATCTGGGAAGAGCCCCGAACTATAATACGGGCTGCTGCAAACGATTTTGTTGAAATGGAACACCATGGGCCAGAAAGCTTCTGCTGTGGTGGCGGCGGTGGGGCTCTGGCAATGCCTGAGTTCACACCTCGCAGGATAGCCGCCGGGAAAATTAAGGCTGACGAAATCAGAGCAACCGGGGCAAATGTCTGCTTACAGTCATGTCATAATTGCACTGACCAACTTAAAGAAATCATAGAACATTATCACATTGACGCAAAAGTCATGAACTTGGCTGAACTTTTGGCTCCAGCCTTGATCCTATGATTATGGCGTTTGAGCATTAAGGCCTTTTGACGGGGTCTTGGAATGGTCCATAAAAATTGTTCTATGTTCTTTAGAGTTACAGCGACATTTGTAATTTAGTTGTTCAGAGCATTGTTATGTAATAAACTAGATCAAGTTCTTCACAAAAGAAATGGAAGAACTCGTTTTAGGGTCGTTAGGTTCGTTTGCTCTGAACGAACTGGCACGCCTCTAAATGTTATGTCAACGCAAGAATTCCTGATCTAGTTAAGGAGGTATTTCATGGCCAAGAAAATCTTAGTCATAGACGATGAACCGGATATGGTCACTTTTTTGACTACTCTGTTGGAAGACCATGGATATGAGACTGTGACAGCCATGGATGGTGACGAAGGTTTGTCACAATTAAGATCCCAAAAGCCCGACTTGGTCAGCCTGGATCTTTTGATGCCAAATAAAACCGGAATCAAGATGTTTCGAGAACTTCGGAAAGATCCTGATTTGTGCAACACACCTGTGATAATGGTCACAGGATTTGGAACAGACGATACTCCCAACATGGACTTCAAGAAATGGATCCATGAACGATCAATCAAAGCTCCCGAAGCCTATATTGAGAAACCGGTTGATAAAGACGCCTTATTAGCTGCTATCAAAAAAATTATAGGCTAGTTAGTCACTTAAGTGATGGCGCCTCTTTATGAGGCGCCATCACTATGCCTTATGAAACCCATATGCTCAGGGGCTCGAGGTGATCCTAGTGAACTACGAAATGGCGTCTTGGTAAAACGGCTAATTGCCCCAATCTGTTTTAATGTTTGGATTTTCAGAACGTTATCAGAATTTTTGCCATGTTCAAAAACGCCATCCAGTGGTTCAACAAGTTTATGCACAGCCTGAGTTTTAAACTCAGTTTTTATGCTGGGTTATTGATGTTTCTCGCCATTATTGTTTTTTCGTACCATTCCATCTCGTCTCAGGAACACAGCCTCATAAATAAAATGATACAGGAATCCTTGAAGGATTCGGAAGTTATTAAAGCAGCCATTTGGAATGGCATGATGACAAAAGAGCGGGATGTTATTCGTCAAATTGTCAAAGCAATAGGCCAACAAGAAGGATTCAAGGAAATAAACATTTACGATAACAAAGGAGAACTACATTATTCTACAAAACCAATTACCACGAAAACAATGATGGATTTGTCCGCCGAACCCTCGATGAATGATCTAAGAAACGATGTCAGGTTGAGGCATCGAATTTCCCGAGACGGTCATTCCATAGTAGTGGTTAATCCATTAATCAATACAGTGAGTTGCTCTACCTCAGGCTGTCATGCCTCTCCTGATGTGGAGAAAATTTTAGGAATCCTTGAGGTCAAGCTTGGTCTCGAAAACCTTAATGCGGAAGTCTCGAAAAACAGAAAACAAACGATCATATTTGCCGTTTCGCTATTCCTAATGATATCAACTGTGTCTGGTTTGGGCGTTGTATTGTTTGTAAATCCGAAGATTCGCCAACTCCAGGACAAAGCAGCCAAGATGGCTAGAGGGGAATACAATCCTCGTGGAAGGAATGGTGGAACTGATGAAATGGCTGAGCTGATGAGGTCTTTCGATAAGATGAGTATTCAAATCAATCAACGCACTATGGAACTTGACGCTAGCCGTAAATTATACAAATCTTTGTTCGAAGAGGTTCCGTGTTACTTAACTGTTGTAGACCGTGATTTCAAAATAGTCCGGGCGAATAGGGCTTTCACAAATGAGTTCGGTGATCAGGTTGGCAAGAATTGCTTTACCGGATACAAGAATAGGACAGAACCGTGTGAAAATTGTTCCGTGGCGAAAACTTTTGAAGATGGGGCCGTCCATCAGTCTGAAGAAATCTGGAGACTGCACGGAAGGGATTGCTATGTAATGGTAAAGACATCGCCCATTTTTGATAACAGGGGCAAGGTCTTAGAAGTACTTGAGATGGCTGTTGATGTAACCCTTCTGAAACGACTTCAGTTGAAACTTGAACGAAAGCAATATGAATTCAAACGGCTTTTTTCAACTGTCCCGTGTTACTTGACCGTTGTTGATAGGGACTTCAACATTGTGACGACCAACGATTTATTTGAAAGAGACTTTGGAGAGAGAATAGGTCGTAAGTGCTTTGAAGCTTACAAAAATTCTGACCACAAATGTGATAATTGTCCTGTGGAAAAAACGTTCATAGATGGCGCCACACACTACTCTGAGGAGATTTGGCGTCGTAACGGAGAAGAAACTTACATCGTCGTCTATACTGCTCCTATTCATAATGATGAAGGCGATATAGTGTCTGTAATGGAAATGAGCACTAATATAACGGAAGTCAAACGACTACAGGGCGAGTTAGCTATACTAGGTGAGACAATTGCTGGCATGTCTCACACTATTAAAAATATTCTTTCAGGTCTTCAAGGTGGTGTTTATGTTCTTGATTCCGGGTTGAAAACAAGCAGGGAAGATAAGGTTCGTGACGGATGGGCCATGGTCAAGAAAAACGTGGAGAAGATATCGGACCTGGTCAAGGGTATACTTTATGCCTCTAAAGAAAGAACCCCGGAATACAAGATCTACAGTCCAATTCAATTACTTTCTGAGGTTTGTGACCTCTACGAAGTCAAAGCTAGAAATGAGGGAATATCATTGACACGAAATTTCGCTCAAGATGTTCCTCCCTGTTTCATAGATCCAGCTGGAATCCACAGCGCCGTTTCAAATTTGGTGTCCAATGCGATTGAAGCCTGTAAGGATCTTGATGAAGATCAGTCACACACTATTACGGTTTCATGTTTCATGAACTCCGCCAACCTGGTGATTGAGGTAAAAGACGATGGAGCTGGTATGCCTGAAAACGTTAGGGACAATCTTTTTAAGAAATTTTACTCGACAAAAGGATCTCAAGGCACGGGTCTTGGATTAGTTATTACACGTAAGGTAATTCATGAACATGGAGGAAGTATTAGGGTTGAATCAGAGTTGGGATTGGGAACCACTTTCATAATAGAGATCCCGGCAAAATTCGAACATATTCAGCCAAGGCTACAGGAAGCGTATTAAATTTAATCAATTTTAGAATCTTCAGATAATCTAGGAGGATGATATGAACGGTGTAGGACTTTGCGCAATTTTTTCCAGACAAGGAGACTGGGCTTTTGATTATGCTCTATCGCTGGCTCGAACCCACAAAACAAAACTTAATGTTTTTCAGTTCCTTGAGTCTCCTTATACGATGAGGAGGGATGTGGTCTTCGTAGATGCGGCCAAGACCAAAACAGCTCCAGTAACCCCAGAGCTAATTGCCGAAAAAGATAAAGAGCTTCGCATGGGTTTTGATGATCGTTTAGGAGACTATACGGATGTTGGTTTCAGGCTCTGCGAAGGCGTTGATGAAGTAGAATTGAGAAAGTGTTTCCGTAAAGGAGATTACGAGGTACTAGTCATTGGATACGTTGAAAAAGGCGCTGCTTTTGGGGGAACAACTACCATAGAAGAATTTTCTCGAAAATTTCATGGCCCTGTGGTTTTAGTAGGGCCCGAAACGCCGTCAACTTTCTATCTCAATAAAGCCGCAATAGAACGTATCTCAGAATTAAACATCCCTGACGGCAAATGGCTTCCGATAAATGGCGTCAATTAATTTGTTTTGTAATCTTCTCTGATCAGGGAATTCTTAGATACCCCGAGAATTAGGGAGTTTTTGATTCTGGAGTGAAAACCTCCAGAATCAATTTTTTCAACCTGTAGAAGCTTTAGTTTTTTGCCCAGGAGATCTACGTTGAAGTTTTCAAATGCTGACGAATTTGAATTGCACGTTCACAAATGCTTCAATCGCATTTTCGAGTTATTGTTGCAGATTGACAAGATTGTAAAGGATGAGGCTGAAAAAGAAGAGGCCCAAGGCCAATACGGTAAAATGTCGGATGTCCGCGACTGGATGGAAGAAGTAATGCTGCATTGTCATTTGGCATGGCAATATCATAGGTTGTCAAAAGGCTCTAGCAGCATAAATACTTGGGATCATATTCAAAACTCCAACGAGCCTGAATCTTAATTCTCACTGTTTTTCTGAAATCAAAACAAAATTTTTTCAAAATATGGGCTGGAATTCCATTTGAGTTTATTTTGTGGTCGTTGTAATCTTGACTATCGAGTAACTTGAATCGGGAGATTTCATGTCCATTGAGGGTTCCCTTACAAACCTTCGAAAAAACTCTAGCATAGCTCTTGAAGATTCCCTCCTTCGCAATGCATTAAAAACGGCCACAGACATGTTTGCCGCCAAAAGAGATTATGGTCTTTCTACAATTCCATTTGAAGAGTGGCGGCTAAGAGCGTCATTGATTCGCGATCATGTTCTCGAGAATCTGGAAGAGCTAGTTAGTGAGTTTACCTTCAAAGCTACACAAGCCGGCGCGGTAACCCATCGAGCCAAAGACGCTGATCAAGCCGCTCAATTAATACTCGATCTACTTAAAGACAATGGCGCGCGTAAGTTGGTCAAAGCTAAGTCCATGGTATCGGAGGAAATACATCTAAATTATATTTTGCAAAGCCATGGCATTAGAGTTGTTGAAACTGATCTAGGTGAATATATAGTTCAGCTCGCTGGCGAAACTCCTTCTCACATACTTGCGCCTGCCATACACAAGAATAGGTCACAAGTCGGACGACTTTTTTCAGAAAAACTTGGAGTGGAATATTCCGAAGACCCTGAAATTCTGACTAAAATCGCAAGAAGGGCGCTCAGGAGAGAATTTGAGACCGCAGACGCTGGCTTTTCCGGAGTTAATTTTGCCGTCTCAAGTTCAGGTAGCATTGCGATATTCACAAATGAAGGCAATGGCCGAATGTGTACTACTATCCCACCCTTACACATTGCGCTCCTCACTATTGAAAAAATGTTACCCACTCTAGCCGATCTGGCGTTGTTTACAAAATTGTTGCCGAGGTCTGCTACAGGTCAATTCCTATCTTCCTATATGTCAGTAATAACTGGAACTCGGAAAACCGGTGAATCTACAGGAGCCAGGAGACTTCATATTATTCTGTTGGATAACGGTAGATCGCAAATCTTGAAAAGCCCATTTCGTGAAATCTTGAAATGCATTAGATGCAGCTCCTGTATGAACGTTTGTCCCGTCTACCGAGTTATAGGAGGACATGCCTATGAATCCACATATTCCGGCCCCATGGGCGTTGTCCTAACGAACCTATTGGAGGGTTTGGAAAAAGCTCATCCCCTCTTAGACGCCTCGACCTTGTGCGGAGCATGCGACGAGGTCTGTCCCGTCATGATCCCTCTGTCTAAGCTGATAAGTTTACTTAGAGAAAAGCATGTGGCCACAAATATGATTCTTTCATTAGAATCTATTTTGATGAGTTACTTTGGATCCGTGGTCAGACACCCTATGTTGTTTGGGATCAGCCAAAAAATTGCGAGAAAGACCTTGCCAATCGCCAAGCATCTTTCAAAGAAGGCTCGACTGGACAGATTACCAAGTATATCTCAAAAGACATTTAGAGAACTTAAGTCTCGATAATTTTTATTTTACAATCACGAGATCCCATGAAAAATTCAAGCTGAAAGGACAAGTTGACTATGGACATTACTGAACCTGTAATTACCAGAGATCAGATCCTCGTATTACATGATCCAAGTTTCAAGGCAGACAATATATGCATCATCACCGGAGTCAGTGGGGGTATAGGTAGAGCTACCGCTTTAGCCTGTTCAGTTAACGGTATGCATGTAGTCGGCCTAGATGTAAACCTGGATGAAGGTAAAAACACGGTTCAAATGGCTAGAGCTCTTGGCGCAAACATGACATTCATGAGCACAGACCTCACTGATGACAATCAAATTGTAGAGGCTGTCAAGAAAGCTTCTGACTTAGGGCAAGTAAAATATCTGGCAAATATTGCTGGAATCCAGCATATAGACTCAGTAGAAAACTTTCCTATGGAAAAATATGACCTGATGCAAAAAATTATGCTGAGAGCCCCCTTTTATCTTTCCAAGTTGACTATCCCTCTAATGAAGAAATCTTCCGATGGAATCGGAGTAATTGGAAACATGTGATCAGTCCACGGACATATTTGCACCATGAACAAGCCCGTATATAACATATCAAAATTCGGTCTGAGAGCTTTATCCCAATCTATCTCAGCTGAAGGCTCAGGCAAAATAAGATCTTTCAGTGTTAGCGTAGGATTCGTTAAAACGGCCTTAGCTCTAAAACAAATTCCTTCACAGGCCGCTCAAAGAGGTATTTCTCACGAAGAAGTTGTTAGAGATGTCATGATGGGCAAATCCAGGGTGAAGGAAATGATGTCACCAATCGACGTCGGAAATCTTTTTGTGCTAGGTTTTTCTAAGTATTCTAACTACCTAGTTGGAGGGGATTTGTTGTTTGATGGTGGAATGGTTCTAACTTATTAGTAATTTGCAGTATTTTTATTCATAGAGACTAGGATTTAGGTTCAAGAGCTTTCCTTATCGCTTTTCCAAGGTTTCCTTTTGTGAAAGGTTTTTGGATAATTCCATCAACCATTTCCAATTTTTTCTGGATATTCTCATCGGAAATGTCATATCCGGTAAGCAATATGATGGGAATATCGGGACGAATTTTTCTCATCTCTTCGGCCAATGCCGGGCCCGGCATAGCGTTCATTGTTAGATCAGTCATTACCAAATCGAAATCATAAGCATGTATTCTGAAAATATTCAAAGCCGAAACAGGATTGGAAAAAGCTGAAACTTTATAGCCTAAGGGAATCAGAATGTCCTTGACCATTCTAGCAACAATTTCTTCGTCATCGACAACCATTATTCTTTCATTGCCAAGAACCTCTAACTCCTTTTCTTCTTCATCCTGTTTCTTTAATGACTTAATTACTGGTAGAAAAACTTCAAAACGCGCTCCCGTATTGTAATTAGGATCAACCCGTATCGCTCCACCATGATTGGATACTATTCCATGAACCACTGCCAACCCTAAACCAGTTCCTTCTCCTTGAGGTTTCGTAGTAAAATAGGGTTCAAAAATTCTTTCTCTAATGTTGGGATCGATTCCCGGTCCTGTATCTTTCACCACCAATCTGAGGTAGTCACTTGGTTTGAGACCATGAACGCCTAAAGTCGGCATGACCTCTTCTGAAATGAGTTCTAAACTAATATCTAAGATTCCTCCTTGCTGACGCATGGCATATCCCGCATTGGAACACAGATTCATCAAGACCTGGTGAATCTGACTGGGATCTCCCATAATCATGCGATCACTGGACTTAACATTATGAGTAATCTTAATAGTTGATGGAAATGACGCCTCAAGAAATTTTATGGTTTCTTTTATGATCGGGATTACATTAAGGGCTTGTTTCTGTTGTTCACCTTTTCTGCTGAAGGTGAGAATCTGACTGACTAAATCTCTTGCTCTTTTGGAAGCTTGTAATATTTGATTGAGTCTCGATGCGACTACATTATTTTGAGCCATGTCTGCCAAGGCTATTTCTGCATAACCCATTATAACCGTTAGAACATTGTTAAAATCATGGGCTATTCCACCTGCAAGAGTACCCAAAGCTTCCATTTTTTGAGAATGCAATAATTGGGCACGTAGCGCATTTTCCTGACTCTTGTCGATGACAAATCCTATAAGTGTGGATGCCAGATCCTCATTCATCTTATTACAATACAGTGACACGTCAAAAGCCGACCCATTTTTTTTGATGGCTTGTAATGACACACTTTCATCCCCAGTCAACTCTTCCAGATGTTTCGACTTAAACATTCCTCTCTCTGGGTTAATAAATTTAAATAAGCCGTTTATTAAAAGCCCCTCCATCTCTGATTTTGATAAGAAACCAAACATTTCAATCAAAGTATTGTTCGCAAATGAAATGATCCCTGACTCAGTAACAAATATTCCAACGGGAGCAGATTCGAATAGTCTCCGAAGTTTTTGCTCTGAAGCTTCTAACTGCGATTGAGCCTGTTTTAATTCACTGATTATCCTTGCCTGAAATAGATTCTGAACGGCAAGCGCGGAAACCTGACTGGACATAAAACTGAGAAAAGTCGCAGCTTCGTAATGTTGATCTCTAGATATGGGCGGCGAGCTCTCCAAGGATTGCAAAAATCTTTCCGAATTAACTTTAATAGAACAAGCCAGGTTTTTAACTTCGTCGTACCCAGGTTTTTTTTCAAACCCTTTTCCGATTTTCCAAGCGCCCAAAACAGTCTCCTGAATCGTTATAGGCACTATGAAATTTACCTCTCCTGACAGCAAGAAATCCGGTTCAAAAAAAATCGGCTCATTTCCAACTTTTCCCAATGCCTCGATATTTTTGCTCTTTATTAGATTTCGTCCTTCTGTTGTCGAATTTACAATCGAGTAAAGCTCCGTTTCATGTCTGCTTGGAATGATTACATCACCCTCTTTGTCTATCAATTCGATTGGAACGCTCCAAAGATCGGACATAGCTTCTTGGATTTTGCCTAGTGTTTTTATATCTATTAAATCCGTTAGATTAAGGTCTTGAATTCCGACATCTGGCCTCGTTAACGCCCACAATTTTTTGTCGAGAGCCTCTTCTATTTTTTTACGCTGTTTTATTTCCTCAATCAGCTTGCTATTGACCTGTTCGAGTTGGAATGTGCGGTCTTTTATCCTACGTTCCAATTCTTTGTGCGAATCGCGCAAAGTCCGTGCTTTTTTGTCAGATTCTGTAACATCCCTTCCTACTAACTGAAATTCAATGTCAACATTTTCTTCGTCATACCTGGTATCTATAGACCAATCAAAAAAGCGTTGTTCCCCCGTTCCCGATATGAACGAACATTTATATGATCCATGGTAATCTTTAAACGAATGCTTCTTGAGAAATTCCCTAAAATCGGTCTTGAATTTTTCCGAAACAAATACTTCGAAATTTAAACCGATAAGACTCTCTACAGACAATGAGCTGAATTTACAGAAGGCGTTATTTACAAATGTAATGATTCCCTTTTCATTAAGACGACAAATCAAATCTGAGCTAGCTTCGATTAATTTTAGAGCTTCCTCTCCTTTTCTTCTCCTGAACTGATCTCTCAAATATTCATAACCCAAAATCATTAATAATGAGAATAGATTAACCTTATCCGATTCTGATATATTTGTGATCTCGAAGCCACTGTGCCTTATACCGTCAGCTTCTTCTATCCTTGTCCATCTACAAATCGCCTCTAGTGAAAAACTCTTCAAATTCAAATCTTCTGGTGGACAAATTTTTAACCTTAACGACTCGTGGATTTTGCATTCGATTCCCTTAACCCCTAAACCTTTAACCGTCATATTAATTACAGTTCCTTGATTTGAAGGGTTTTCAATAACATGAATTGGAACTTCAACAAAAAGTGGCTTGCGGTCAAGAACACGGACTTGACCTAGTTTTTCGGCAGCATCAATAGCTCCTATGGCAACTACTCCACCATTTTCAAGGTCTGCAATTTTCCTGCGTAGTTGTTCAATTTCCTTTTCGAGCTCTTCCTTGCTACGATCGGAGTATGCCATTGGGTCAAACCTTTTCTTACGTTGAACTGACTTGTAGGCTAGGTGAAACTGTGATTTCTCAAAAATGTATGTGTTCTTGTTTTGTAAGAGATCTTTTTTACGAGACGGATATTTTGTTGAGTTATTAGATCTCGATTTTAAACAAGGTTTAGGCGATTTGGCAAGTCTCTTGACTCCGTTCTTGCGGAAAATTAGTTTACAACATTGATTGGTTCATATTTTAAACAGCCTGAGCATCTATGAGTCTGCTACCAATCTTCCAGAAACTGATCAGGAGCTCTAAAATAGGAATCCTTGACCAATCTGGCGCCTACGTAGCAAAATTACGGGCAGAGCGATCAAACTTCTTGGAATTTGATCGTTGTCGGAGCGAAATAATTTAGAGTTTGATCTTTCGCAAAAAGATAGGGTCTTCAATTCCCTTCAAGTTAGTGAGTCTCTCCTCTCCGAGCAATGATTGATCGATATGTCTGGCCACCTCTGGCGTAACTAAAACCTCTCCGGAACCTGCAAAACTTTGAACCCGGAATGCTATATTTATAGGACTTCCAACTGCCCCATATTTTCTGCGTTTTTCTGAACCCAGGTTACCAACTATTACCTCTCCGGAATTTATTCCAATCCCCATCGCAAGTTTTGGCAGATTAACAAGACTATTTTCCGCGTTCATTGCATTTAAAGCTTCTTGCATCTTACTGGCGCACTCTACCGCAACTATCTCGTGATTCTTTAATGATTGAGGCGCTCCGAAAAACACAAGTATTCCATCTCCTGTAAATTCATCAATAGTCCCACCATACATCATGATGACGTTAGTCATTCTTTCAAAGTATCTATTGAGTGTTTCAACAACTATTTGCGGCTCCAGAGCCTGTGATAGAGGTGTGAAACCCCGCAGGTCCGAAACAAGAATTGATATTCTTTTTAGCTCACCACCCAGCTTCACTCCATCTGGAGATTGCAATATTTTTCTGACTATTTCATCACTTAAATAACTGCCAAAAGTTTCTTTTATGTAGGCCCTCTCTTTGAGTCCCTCCGCCATAGCGTTAAATCCCTCGCCCATGGCGCCTATCTCGTCTCGTGAAACGACCTTGACTCTAGCCTCAAGATCACCTTCTTCAATTTGTCTCATGCCCTCACGTGTTTTTCTTAATGGCTCGGAGACACTGTGAGCTAAGAACAAAGATAAGACTACAGCTAGCGCCACGGTCAACCCCAGGAGGAAATAAATAGAGAGCGGCATTTGGGTCAGAAAGACGTCCAAGGATTGTTGACCATTTTTTACATCAGTTATCTGGCTGAGAGTAACGTGGCTAATGAGAACTGGAGGCATGAGGCCAATCATCAATGATACTATTAAAAGACGTGGTAAAACTTTTACCCTGAGTCCGGAAGGCCTATTTTTAAGAACCTGTTCAGAAAATGAAGCCTCCACGAAATGCCGTATCCATGACTCCGACACAAAGTACGAAAGAACAACCACTGTAGGGGCTCCTAAAAAAACAGTCCATGCTGAAATCTTTTCAGCCGAGAGTTCGTCCCAAGGACAATATTTTGGTATCAAAAAGGGAGCTATGGCAAATATCAATCCGCAAAGCAGCCAAACAATTAGATTGGCTATTGACAACTTGACTGGCGCATTGAGAACTCTAGTCACTAATTTCTTTTGTTGCTCAATCTCCGTTGAACCAAGATTCTCAAGTCCAATCTTATTACTTAATTTTTTGAAGTGTTTCGATAAAGACAAGAACCATTTTAATTCTAACGGAACACCAACCGCTGCAACCATGGCAATCAATATAATTACAAATTTAGCCCTATCCTGAAGAAGAACTAAATCGTCTCCTCCGGGAAGCCCAGGCTGAAGGTAAGAAAACCACACAAAAGATATTGCGGCGCCAAGAAGGTTAATGAAAAGATTTATCAAATATATTGAAAGCAATCGGCTCGATGCATTATCTGCGTTTGCATT
>JBFXII010000012.1:0-16550 GCA_050176095.1 Desulfomonilaceae bacterium | reverse complement strand
TCCTGAACTTACACAAGTTACCTTGTAACCATCCTTGACCAGATTATATCGAACCAGTTCAAGAATGTCCTCCTCATCATCTACTACCAGAATCTTTTCTTTTGACATTTTCCATTCTCGAATTCGGAATCGCCTCATTGATATGAGGCCGTTTCTCTCATTGCGCCTTGAGCCTGTGTTACGGGAAAATGCTGTTCACTGAATATATACAAACAAGCTAATTGCCTAAAAGGGAACTTAAACCGAAAACGGACAGACATTCCAGAAATGTTAGGCAGTTATAACACAGTTCTGTTTCTTGCCAACTACATCCTTGTGCGCTAGGTATATTTCCCGCCTTATTGAATTTTCGAATTTCAGACACGATTGAGTAATTCAGGAAGCGCCCTCACAAATGACCGGATTTCATCCCTCACTCTTCTATAAGGCTCTATTCGTTCTTCAAAAGGGGAGGTAGTTTTAGTCATAGTCCTTGGATCGTCGAATCCGTGGTGAAACATGGTCGCCTCGCCTGGAAATAATGGACAACTTTCCTTGGCATGGTCACATAAGGTGATAACATAATCAAAGTCCTTAGAATCAAGCTCATCAATCAGCTTGGACTCATGGAAACCGATATCTATGCCAGCCTCTGACATGACCTGAACGGCAAGAGGGTCTATCCCGTGCTTTTCAATTCCCGCAGAAAAGACCTCAAAGGTATCGGAGAGAAAATGTTTCGCCCAGCCTTCAGCCATTTGGCTCCTGCAGGAATTACCGGTGCAGAGAAAAAGCACCCGAACCTTCTGTTGTTTCGTTGTCATTGCATAACCTCATTTATCGGCGAAAAATGGCTCAACGCTCTGACAAACTGAAGCGCCAGTACTATTACCGGGATGCTCGTTAATCAAGTTCCCAGTCGAGTGATCATTCTTCACCACATCCAGAATGTCTCTGATAGACTGATTAAGATTAAGTTCGAAATCCCAAAAAACGGATTGCTAATGTCCAGGATCTTTTAACACTCGGAAAATTAAGATGAACTGGACTTTGCGCCTATCGGCCAGACAATCGACTTCAATCTGTTTAGATTCTGTATCTAAACTGTCCGCAAAGTGTTAGCTTTGAATTAGAATATGGTTAGGCAATATTTTTCCAGGATTGTTAGACTTGCGCTTTATCTCAGAGCCTTAGAAAAATGGACACCTCAAGATCTTCGGATAAATATCTCAGCGGTGGGTGAAAACGAAAAAAAAAGCACGTTCATCTTTAGGTCAAGAAACGTGCACAATTTTGGAATTGGTGTGAGTTGTTTTAGGATCTAATACAGGCCTGTTAGCAAGTGATAGAATTGAAGACCTAGAAGCTAATATTGATTCTGGTTTCTACTGCAAAAAGTGGGTCGATTTCACGCCCCAAGTCAAAAATAGCCGTCGGTTGATTAGCCGTAATCGCTTGGCCCGAGGTCTGGCGGTACATATTGGCCGTATTTGGAAACGCGTGAGCCCACCAGTTACCCGGCTTCCAGATAGCGAAAGTAGAACTCCAGGTTAAGCCTTCAAGTAATTTCCAGTCGCAGCCAAAGTCAACTTCCCAGCCTATATTGTTGGCGTGTTCAGGGACAGCCATGTCCGTTGATGGAGCTTGTTGCCACTGCCGAATATCCTCATTTGTCCATTTCCTACCCTGTATTCTGTAATCTCCACCCAGCCTATAGGCTACTGCCTGATCTCGCCACGCCTGGGACAACACCACAAACATATTCAGGTTTGCGGCGATCGCATAGTCCAACCTTGCTCCAATATGATGAAAATTGGTGGGCTGCCCCTGCCCGGAAGCGTCTCATCCATCACCGGTCCCATACATGTAATACATCAGATATCCCCAGCTTTTCATGTAAGGCGCGGAAATGCTCTGCTCAGAATCAGCAGCGTCTTCCGTAGTATGCGTTGTGCTGGTATCATCGCCCGTGGCGCGCACATAATTAACGGTGATTTTTGATGGACCAGCCAGAGCCCCGATTTCCAGGCCATAAAGCCAGGCGTCATTGTCCCTTCCTACTCTTTGCCTCTGGGGAAAGTCGTTCACATTAGCTGGATCCGCTGTTCCTCTACCGGAGCGCCAGCGATTGAACCAATCAGCCTCACTGTTAAAGAAAAACCTTCCATCATTATACTTGGCCGCTAGCGCAATCCTATAACGCAATATGTCTTCAGTCGGTCGTCCAGCTATTATGTTGCCACTACGGAAAGATGTTAATTTGTATTTAAACTGACATCTAAAAATATTAGGACAAGTGTTATACCAAAGCCTTATGACCGTTAGAAAATTTAGCCCTAATATTATTCAAGAACGAGATGAGACCAGAGAATCCTGAAGCATTATGAAAAATATCCTGTTTGTTCAATTGCCTCCACCACGCTTCGACTTCTGCGAATCCCCTTTAAACATTCCGTTGGCCGCGGGGTTCAACATATCGGCATTGAGGTCGGCCTATGGTCAAAAAGGCAGTCTTATAGAATTAAGAATCCTGGAAAGATTGAAAACGGATGTCTTAGGTGACCAGGGTCTTATTTCAGCCATTTGCGAGGCCAATCCGGCCGTGCTATGCATGACTCTCTACGTTTGGAATGTTCAACGAAGCCTCTTCATAGCCTCCATAGTCAAGCGTATTCTTCCCCACGTAAAGATTCTCATAGGTGGGCCAGAAGTAACTAAGGACAATGAATGGGTCCTGAGGCATCCTGTCGTTGACGCCGGTGTATTTGGAGAAGGGGAGTCTCGAATTTTTTCAGTATTGGAAGCGATACTTCAGAACTCGTCTAGCAACAGAATCCCTGGAACGTTTCTTAAGACCAACAACGAATTGAATTTTAATGACCTGCCGACTTATGCGTTCGACCTTAATAGCTGCCCGTACCCTTATATTAGTGGTGTTCTGAACACTGAGTTGTACTCAACTGCCTTTGTCGAGACTGCTAGAGGCTGCCCATTCAAATGCAGATACTGTTTTTATCACAAGAGTTTTAAGGGAATAAGGCTTCATTCAACCGGAAGACTCGTCGAGTTGTTCAAGCATCTGTATTCCAGATCAAGCCGCGTCTCAGAGATATATCTGATGGACCCCACGTTCAATGCTCGGCCTGATTTTCGAGGCATTCTTTCTATTCTGAAGGAATTAAGGCTTGAAAAGGATATCAAGCTTCACACCGAACTTCGTTCTGATCTATTGACCGATGATGATACAAAGCTTTTCAGGGATGCAGGTCTTCGGTCAGCGGAAATCGGCTTGCAAAGCTCCAATCCGGTAGCGCTGAAATTAGCGGGCCGAAAAGGAAATCCTGAGTCAGTAATGTCAGGAGCGAAAAAGCTCAAGGATCAGGGGATTGAAGTTACCACGGGTATCATCCTGGGGTTGCCTGGTGACACACCTGAAGGTTTTACAAAAACGCTCAATGATTTGAAGAGGTCCGAAGCATACTCGGTGATACATCCGTTCACACTGTCCGTGCTGCCAGGAACCGAATTCAGAGCAAGCGCCAAAAAATTAGGACTAAAATACCATGACCGACCCCCGTATCACGTATATGAAACAACATCTTTTGCTCGCTCAGCCTTCCAGGATTGTCTCCTCGAGTTTGAAAACAAATTCGAGACTGAGCTTGATCACATCAATCCTCCTTCTTTAGTTTCCGATGGTAACTCGCTGATCACCGAGCCAAAAACAGAGACATATATCAGCAAGTGGATAATAACTTCGGAAAGGAAAATATCTGACGAGACATTAGATCTGGTCGCAAGTAAGTCTACTGATCCATTTACATTATGGTTTCAGGGAACAATGCGTGACAACGAAAAGGATTTGGCGCCGGAGATTTTAGGAAAATTTTGTGACTTGAACCCATATACAAGTCTCCATGTAATTCTAGAAGGTCGCAGGCTACCAGAAAATGAAATTGTCCGACGGATAATCGATTCAGCTGCGCAGCCGAACCTTTATCCTAACCGCTACTATCATCCGCTTTACGACGAAGACGAGGTTATTTCCCCATGTATTTGGATCATAATTGATGACCCGAATTCAGACTCTGAACGGGAAAAGCTCATTCAAAAATATGAGACGATCGCCAGAATAATATGGAAGAAAACCAGGATTGACATTTACGATCTTTTGGCCAGTTGGACTCCATTGTTCCTTTCGCCAGACCAAAAATATTCCTCACTCAAGTTAAAAAAGATATTCGACGCATTGTCTGATTTCCACGGGGATAGTTTAGAAGAAGTTCTTTTTTCCGACGTGGACGTTCAGAATCACTGGGACTACGAAGTGCGAAAATTGGAATTGCAAAACAGATTCGTTGAAAGGATATTAAAAACCTGAAATAGGTGGGTAATTGTTTAACGCAAAGGTTCCCAAATCTCCTGATCGCGGAGAATGTTGTCAGCAAATATAGCGGTATATCAATAGGTCAAAGTTTATAACTCATGTGAATTATCAAGTTTACCGGTGTCCGCTAACCCGCGTTTTTAGGACGTTTCATTGACTTTCTCGACTCATTGTGATATAGTCGCGTTATAAATTCTTAATTAAAAAATTATGTTACGTTTGTTTTAGTGCGGGATGGGTGTGTCGTTAGAATGAAATCGTCTAAGTTAATGGGGAATTTCCCATCTATTGTTCCTATACTTCCTCTTCGCGACATGGTCGTGTTTCCTCAGGTAGTTATACCGCTGTTCTTAAAGGGGTCAAGAGTTGTAAAGCTCGCTGAATCTCTATCCGGAGGAAATCATCTTGTCGGACTATTCTATCAAAGACCTAGAAATCGTTTGAGCCTTTGGCATGAAGACATTTCCAAAGTCGGCGCTTTGGCCAGGGTAGAAAAAGTTGTTTCGCTGGAAAGTGGCGGTGTCAAAGCTGTAGCAGAGGGTTTGTGCAGGGTTCGCATGGTGCGTCAGAAAGAGTGTGAACCTTTTATGATGGCAGAGGTTGAGATAATTGATGAAGATGACGAACCGTTGGAGCTTATAGATACGCTCATTTCTTCTGTTGTGACCATGATTAAAATGGGATCAGGGCAGGGTAAAATATTTGGGGAACATTTTGTCAGAAGGATTGAAAAAGCAGAGACGCCTGGACAACTAGCGGACATCATTGCGACGCATCTGTCATTAAAACCCGACGCCAAACAGAGTCTGCTGGAAATGGATGATGCCCATTTTCGATTGCGCAAGGCCCTCATGTACCTCCATGCTGATCTGCAGCTGGCCAAACCTCGTCCAACAGCGGCCACTGAGTCGTTGGAAATGGGAGCCGTTGGTCGTAGACCGAAAGAGCATGACTTCAAAAATCACATCAGAACTCTTCAGAAAGACTTCAGCGCAGATGATGATCCTGCCATTTCGGAAATTAAGGGATTTCATGCCAAGATACGTAATAGTGGCATGCCTGATGACGCTACAGAAACTGCGACTCGTGAACTGCAACGACTCGAAAGAATTCCGCCTCATTCCCCTGAACACATAGTTTCAAGAACTTACATTGAGGTTTTGACAAGCCTTCCATGGAATGTGTTGTCTCCAGATGACGTAGATATTTCGAGGGCTGAGGAAATTCTCAATACTGACCATTATGATCTTGTAAAAGTCAAAGATCGAATCCTTGAATTCCTTGCGGTCCGAAAGCTCAAATCCGACAATAAAGGCCCGATTCTTTGTTTAGTGGGTCCCCCAGGTGTGGGAAAAACATCCTTGGGCCGGTCCGTGGCAAAGGCTATGGGTCGAAAATTCGTACGCATGTCTTTGGGCGGATTGCATGATGAGGCCGAAATAAGAGGTCATCGACGGACTTACATCGGCGCCATGCCGGGTCGGATTATTTCGGAATTGAAACGTGCGGGAAGCAGAAATCCCGTATTTATGCTTGATGAAATAGACAAATTGGGACGAGGTTTCAAAGGGGATCCTGCTGGCGCTCTGCTGGAAGTCCTGGATCCCGAGCAGAATTCAACATTTTCTGATCACTACCTCGATCTCCCGTTCGATCTGAGTAGGGTGATGTTCATAGCGACCGCCAATCAGGTAGACACCATTCCCTCTGCGTTAAGGGACAGAATGGAGATCATAAGGATAGCCGGCTACACGGAAGAGGAAAAAGAAAAGATAGCTGAACTCTATCTTATACCAAAGGCTATGAAAGAGAACGGTTTAGAAGGTTATTCAATAAATTTCCAAAGTTCGGCTTTGAAATTCCTGATTTCCTCGTATACCAAAGAAGCCGGAGTTCGCAATTTGGAGAGGGAACTAAATTGCGTTCTGCGCAAAATAGCTAGGGAACTTACTCAGGGTAAGCCTGTAAGATCTGTAATAACGGTCAGTACCGTTGAAGAACTCTTAGGGGCTCCAAAGTATTTTTCAGAAATCGCTGACGAAGTTGACAGGGTAGGAGTCGCCACAGGTCTGGCATGGACAGAGGCAGGGGGGGACATAATATTTATAGAGGTTACCGGCTTCAGAGGCAGGCGTGACCTAACTCTCACCGGATGTCTCGGCGAGGTAATGCAGGAATCCGCCAGAGCAGCTCTAACCTACTTGCGAAATATCAGCAGCTCTTTGGGTTTGGACGAAAGACTTCTCAAATATTCAGATCTTCACATCCATGTTCCTGCAGGCGCAATCCCTAAAGACGGTCCTTCTGCCGGTGTCGCAATGGCCGTAGCCATAGCTTCATTCTTTACCGGTAAACCAGTTCATAAAGATGTGGCCATGACCGGAGAGTTAACTCTAATGGGCAGAGTGTTACCGATTGGTGGCGTCAAGGAAAAACTGCTGGCCGCAAAACGAGCAGGAGTGAAAAAAGTCATCCTGCCACTAAAGAATCGCTCCACTGTCCTGGAATTTCCGGAATATGTGACTCGGGACCTGGAAATACACTACGTTTCAGACGTTGGAGAAGCAATCAGGATAGCGCTAGATGACGATTTCCAGTTCTGTTGCGCATATCCTACTCAAAGTCAACCGATCCTGCCTCTTTTCCACCCTGGAAATACAGCAGAGTTCGTTTCTTGACCACGTGTTTCTGAAATCAACTTGAAGGTGTTAGAATATAGCGCCTTCAAATTTTTGAGCAATAGTAATCGATCACGATTAGTCTGAGGCATCTCGCCTGAAGATAACCCCGATACTAAAATCATCGTCCAGAACTTGATTTACAGCGCCCCTGTAATCTGAGGGGTTGTAGCGTTCCGGAAGAGGGTGTACCCATTTTTTAAGATTTGTCCAGGTCTTGAAGGATTTGTCAAACGTGACACAACTTGTGTACACGTGAAAGAACGAAAAACCGGGAGTCTGGATTCCTTCCACCAGAGCTCGTGTAATCAGTTCAGGATCACCGGCGAACAAACGTGCAACGAAAGAAGCCCCATAGGTTAGGGCCATTAGGGTGGCGTTCAGAGGTTTGTCAATAGTGCCGGATGGGCTCGCCTTGGTTTTGGTTCCTGTCGGAGAACTTGGCGATGGCTGGCCTTTGGTCAATCCATATATCGAGTTGTCGAAAAGAATATAGTTAATGTTAAGATCTCTTCTTGCCACATGAGCAAGATGACCACCGCCTATGGCCAGACCGTCTCCATCCCCACCAACCGCAAATACGGTTAGATCAGGATTAGCAAGCTTTACGCCTGTAGCAGTGGGTAAGGTTCTGCCATGCACAGTGTGTAGTCCATAGGTCCTGGAAAAAAAAGGATAACGTCCAGCGCAGCCTATTCCTGAGACAATAACGATGTCATGAAGCTCCAAACCTAATTCGCTTATACAATTGTTCATACCCTGATGAATTCCGAAATATCCACACCCCGGACACCATGTGGGTAGAGCTGAAGAACGAGCGTCCAGTTTACCGGATTCTTTTATCTTATCTATCTTGTCGGCCAGAACTCTGGCGGATGTTCTCATTTAACTTCTCCACTGATGAGCCTTTCGATTTCGGCAACTATCACTGATGGCGGAATGGGGGAACCTGTCACTAGGTTGAGTCTAAACACGTCCCTTTTGTGTAAGTGCCCTATGAGATTAGCCAGGTGTCCCTCAAAGTTCAGCTCGGGTATCAAAATCATCTTGCATTTGTTCATGAAGACCCTTATCTCACGAGCGTGATAGGGATAGATTGAAGTAATCTTCAAGGCGCTAACCTTTAGGCCTTTTTGTCGGGCCTCCCGCGTCGCTTCCAGGACGGAACCGAAAGTAGATCCCCAACCAATAACCCCGAGGTCAACTTCCGAATCGGCGAAAAATTCCTCAGGCTTGAACAGATCTCTCAATGCCGATTCAATCTTTCGATGGCGCTTGGCAGACATTTTTTGATGATTTTCTGGTGAATAGTCTGGCGCTCCATATTCGGAATGTTCCAATCCTGTCGCTACAAAATTGAAACCTTTCATACCGGGTAGCGCCCTGGGGGAAATTCCATCCGAGGTGTCCTCATATCTCTTGTAATTTCCTTGTTTAGAGCTGTCCGGGACTACAGTAAGTCTCTTCAATTCCTGATCAGTTGAGTGGGGTGGATGGACGTTTTCCACTCGATTATCCAGAAAAAAATCAGTCAATACGATTACAGGTGTTTGATATCTTTCAGCAAGCTGAAAACTCTTGACGGTAAATTTGTAACATTCCGAAACATTTGTTGGGGCGATGACAATTCTGGCGGAATCCCCGGGACCGCCGAAAACAGCTGCTTGAAGGTCTGACTGCTCTGTTTTGGTTGGTAGTCCAGTCGATGGCCCACCTCTCTGTGCGTCTAAAATGACCGCTGGTATTTCGGCCATTACTCCATGAGTAATAAGTTCTGTCATCAACGCAAAACCCGGCCCCGAAGTGGCGGTCATTGATCTGGCGCCAGCATAAGAAGCCCCCAGGACTGCTCCAATTGAAGCAATTTCATCCTCCATCTGCACTACTTGTCCACCCCGAGGGGGTAGGGCTTTTGCAAGATATTCCATTATGGGAGTGGCGGGGGTGATGGGGTAACCGAAGTACAATTTTAGGCCGGCGTCCACTGCTCCCTTGCCAATGGCCGAATTCCCCGAGAGCATAACCTTTTTCTCTCCTTTTTCGACTTCTAGCCCCTTGAATAATCCCACGAGACGATCGGAAAAATTATCCAGAGCATATTCGTATCCCGCGTCAAAGCTCTTTAGGTTCATATCCAGGACTCTAGGTCCCTTGGACTCAAATTTGTTGGAGATAACCTGCCTGAATAAGTCGGGATCGATGCCGCAAACAGCAGCAAATCCTCCAAGCGCAGATAAATTTCGACCTCTTGCAGAGCCTGCAGCCTGAGTCGCCAAGTCCGAAAATGGCATACCATACAACTGTATCCCGGTTTTGAGGACTGCAGCCAATGATTCGTCTTCCGTAACGTATGAGGAAGGATTAGAGTCAAAAAAGACGATCCCATTTTCTTTTAGGAATGGGGCACGTGATCTCGATTGAGCGTCATTGAGTGAAATCAGAACGTGAGTCTTGTCCTGCAGAGCGCTAATCTCCTCAGATCCAATCCTAGAATGGGTCACACATCTCCCAAATCCTCTTATTTCAGCAGGGTATGAATCAAAGCCCAACACATAATAGCCACCTAATGACATTGCTTCGTTGATCATACCACCAGCCGCTATCGTGCCATCTCCTGCCATACCACATACTTCAACCGTTATATCTACCTTGGCCATGTCAGAACTCCATCCACCAGGAAGTATTTACCTTAACGCCGTTCAAACTGAATATGCTCTCCGGAGAACTCTTAACCGATAACATTTCTCCAAGCATATTCAGAGCAGCTATCCGTCCTAAGGTCCGGGCGTTTTCATAGCCTATCGAAACCCAATAATCTTTGATCACGGGGTTGTAAACCTGTGCGCAGTCACCAGCCGCATATACGTTCGCAAATCTCGTCTGCAGATTCTCATCAACGAGAATGCCGCGATCGATATCCAATCCCGAACGAACCAAAAACTTCACATCAGGAACCAAGCCAAAAAATGCGCCCACTACTCCCACCCGGATTTTCTCGCAGTCAGTTTCTACTTCCACGGAAGTATCGGATAGTTGAGTAAGTCTCCTGACTGCCCTGGAGTTCAACACTTCCACACCTTTTTCACATAGCCGAGCCTGGATTTCTGCGCTAAGCCTTTCATTGAAAGGCAAAGGCCAAAACGATTCCGCATTAACAATGAAAAACGCTTTTTTACCCAGGTTGATTAGTGCCTTGGTGAGGCTCAAGGAAGTTAAGTCCCCGCCAATTATCAACACAGAATCCGTTTTTGATAATTTGTCGACCCATAGCTGAGCGTCAAAAGCCGTCTTTAATGTTAACATTACATCTTCAAAAAGTTCTAACGGTTCGGGAATTCGCGGTTTACCCCCGGTTGCTATTATAAGACCATCGAACGACACAACTTCCCTATGCTCTAACAGCACCTGACGTTTGTTGAAATCAACATGTGTTACTCTTTGACCAAGTCTCAACTGAATATCTTTTTCCCGAAAATAAGAATCGGGTTTCATAAATATATTTTCCTGGTCTACTTTTCCCGCGATGACGTCTGGAAGCAGATGAGGCTTGTACGACCTTATGCTTTCTTTGCCAAAAATAGTAATTTTGGACCCTGGCGATTTCTCTCTTAAAATCTCTGCCGCCTCATTGCCCGCTGGCCCATTTCCTATGATGACGAAGCGTTCGGCTGACATTATTGCCTCCCTGCTAGAAGATTTTTCTCGACAAGCTCAACCTTGGTTACGGAAATGCAATCCACCGGACAGACTCGTACACATTCTCCACATCTGATACACCTGGAGTTATCTATGACCACGGCGTTGACTTTCTGCCAGTTTGTTGTCTCAACGAAACTGTCGATTGCGCCGTTGCCGTTGAGATTGATTTCTTCCACGAGTTTAATGCAGTCTCTAGGCGCGTTGTCTATACAATATCTGCAAAAGATGCATTTACTGACATCGATCTCGTAGTGAAGATTACAAAGATAACATCGTTTAGATTCTTCGAAAGCAGCCTCAGAACTGAAACCGAGTTCAACTTCTACCCTTCTGTCAACTAACCTGTTAGACACTGGCGTAACAGTAGGCATGCCCTGTCTCGGAATAAAGTCCCAGGAGCGATGCCTGTCAGTGATGGCAGCCTCTTCCATCCTCACGACCCATTCTCTAAATCTCTTACCTGTGAGATCATGAGCGATCTTTTCAGCGGCTTTTCTTCCCGAAGCGATGGATTCGATTACCGTTGAAGGTCCGGTTAGAAAATCACCAGTCAAATAAAGTCCTGGCTCGGATGATTGAAAAGTCTCACGATTTCCGATGAGAACCCCGCTGTCGTTCTTATCTCCTGGAGCAGCTATGGGATGAGCGCTTTGTCCGACGGCCACAATTACCGAATCAACTTCCACAATGAAATTGCTCCCTTCAATCGGATGAAGCTTACGACGACCATTCGAGCCAATTTCACCAGTCCTGGCTCGAACAAATTCCATACCGTCGGCCTTGTTGGACCCCAGAATCCGCTGAGTCAGGCTCAGGGCCTTTATCTTTATTCCTTCTTTTTTTGCGTCGTGAATCTCTTCTTTAGTTACCCGCAATTCTTCTTCAAGGCCGCGAATAAAGATGGTAACGTCTTCAGCTCCGAGTCTCAGAGCCGATCGAGCGCAATCAAAAGCAGTAAATCCAGCTCCTATAACTGCAACATTTTTGCCTAGGTTAGGTGATTTGTTCGAAGCAATGTCCATCACAAGTTCAAGACCTGAATAAACACCATCTAGATTCTCACCAGGAACATTGAGCGCTCTTGAGACATAACATCCGGACGCGATAAGTGTCGCATCGTAATCCGACATGATTTCCCGGAAGCTGATACCAGTTCCCACTCTTATTCCTGTTTTCAAAGTAATGCCCATACGAAGAATGCTGTCTATCTCGTATTTCAAAACCTTATGTGGAAGCCTGAACTCCGGTATACCGTAGCGCAACATTCCACCAGGTTCGTCCAGAGCCTCCAGGATGGTCACATCAAAACCTATTGTGCTCAAATCGTGCGCGGCGGCTAAGCCCGACGGTCCTGAACCTACTATGCACACACGTTTGTGATGCGATGAAAACATAGGCGCCATAAAGGGATGCCCCGGTTCTTTCAAATCATAAGCCGCTCTCTTGATGTGGCAAATGTTGACTGGTTCTCCGAGTTCCGGTTCTCCGTGGCGGCATCTGTCTTCGCAAGGTCTTGAGCAAATCCTGCCCAGCGTTCCCGGAAAAAGATTAACGATCCGGTTTAACTCGTAGGAATGACCGTAACGTTTCTCGTAAATGCTTCTGATATAGGCGGGGACGTTGGTCGAGGCCGGGCAGGCGCTTTGACAGGGGACGTTGATTCTCATGTAGTCAAAATCAGCAGCGTCCGTTGAATAGGTTACCAGAGGACCTCTACGATCATTTACGCCTGGAGCCCATACATCATTTGGATTGACGTGATCCATAAAACACCCCTTTGAAACAATCAGGAGTTAAAGTGAAGACGACTTGAACAAATGGATTCAATATATTCACTTTTCGTGATGAAACTAGAACTGGAATCTAAATCCTCGGGTGGCTTGAGGACCTCCACTTTTTTTCTGGAGAACAGCTTCTACTACTATCTTGTCACCAACATTAAGTTCCTCAGTAAATATCTGGGTCCTTTGCGGACTGGTTACACCTACTTTTATGCTAACTGGTCTGAGTTGAGTTTTGTCCTTCAGACGCCATACGGTGCGATGCCCCTCTTTGGGAGCCGGGAATTGTGGCTTACCCTTCGGAAATGCCGCTTCCGGTGGAGTAAACATCAACGCCGCATCGGGAAGCATCAAAGTATCTGTGATTTCTGCAACCAGAATCTGGACATTTGTAGTCATACCAGGTCTTAATAGTAATTCGTCATTATCGACATCAAGAATTACGTTGTACGTTACCACATTTTGTTCAATTTTAGGCTCATTCCTGATCTGTGTAACGGAGGCCGAAAAAAACTTGTCGGGGAAAGCCGGCACCGTGAAGACAGCCGATTGTCCAACCTTGATCCTGCCAATGTCCGCCTCATCAACATTGGTGTAAACCTGCATACGTGTCAAATCTTCTGCAATTTTGAACAGGACCGGCGTTTGAAATCCTGCTGTAACTGTCTGACCGACGTCCATGCTTCTCGAAGTTACAACTCCCGTTACAGGAGCTTCAATGTGAGCATATTTGAGCTGAAGTTCGGCCTCATGCAGGCGTGCTTCAGCCTGCGCGATTCTGGCTCTCTCAACTTCGACTTGAGCCGCAGCGGCTTCTGTCTTGGTTTGTTGAGTATCGTAATCACTTTGACTTATCGAATCACGCCCGATAAGCCCTTCTTTCCGTTTGAGGGTCCTCTTTTCATCTATCAGGGTTACTTCGGCTTTGGCAAGGTTAGCTTTGGCAGCTAATAGATCGGCGCGAGCCTGCTCTACTTTGGCCTTGAATGTGTCCGGGTCAATCAATGCGATCAACTGGCCCTTGGTAACCTGAGATTCGAAATCAGCGTATAATTCCTTGATGTAGCCTGAAACTTGACTCCCAACCAAGACCTCAACCACCGGCTTCACCGTTCCTGTGGAATTGATTTCAACCTTCAGATTACCTCTCTCCACAGGCGTGGTCAGGAAAGTATATCCCGGACCCTCAGAGTCGTTTCTCGTCCAGTAAAACAATACGCCCGCCAAAAAGATTATGATTACCAAAAGTAATATTATCTTCTTCAAGGCCACGGACTCCGTAAATTCACAAAAAAATAGGACGTTCTATCTAGTCCATATTGTAAAAAAGTCGTTTCATCAGTGAGATATCTCGAGAGAACAACTTGCTAGGAGAGATTCAAAAACCATTATTCTCGAGCCGTTGCATTTGGACAAGAACTAATTAACATGTAAACACTGATTGAGTCTTGTGTCGGTTTCAACCTGGCCATCTCTAATAAATATTATTCTGTCGGTCAAAAGGCCCATCTCCTGATCGTGCGTAACCAGAATGAAAGTAATTCTTCGCTCCGAATTGAGCTTCCGGAACACCCCCATGATCTCTTCACTTGTCTTAGAGTCCAGATTCCCAGTCGGCTCATCCGCAAGTAGTATTTCGGGACTGTTTACCAAAGCTCGGGCAATCGCAACTCTCTGTTGCTGCCCTCCGGATAGCTGTGACGGCAAATGATCTGCCCTGTCTGAGAGGCCTACCATGGCAAGGGCTTCCAAAACGTTTTTTTGTCTTTTTGAAGATCCCATCTTTGCGTATATTAGTGGGAGTTCAACGTTTTGAATAGCATTCATGCGAGGCAACAGGTTAAAACCCTGAAAAACGAAGCCAATTTTCCGGTTTCGTAAGTCAGCCTGTTGATCACGATCCAATTGTGAAACGTCCTCTCCATCCAGGTAATACTTGCCAGAAGTTGGAACGTCCAAGCACCCCAATATATTCATTAATGTTGATTTTCCCGATCCGGATGGACCCATCACTGATAGGAATTCTCCCGATTTTATGGTCAAATCTACATCCTTCAGGGCGTTCACAGAAACCGTGCCGGATTGATAAACCTTGCAAATGTTCTGCATTATTATCAGGTCTTTCATCTAATTTCGCAATTACGAACCAAGTAGGAAATATTGAAAATACTATTACTTGGGGATACTACACTCCAAGGCTAATTTTATTTTCTCTTTAAGTTCCGTAAGGTCTGAACTCTTTACAACATAATAGTCAGCAGCCACGGTTTTTAGATCCACTTTGAAACTGGAATATGCTGAATTCAGTATTACCGGTAGATCGTAATATTTCTTTCTGATCTGTTGAAGTAGGTCTAGACCGTTATACTCTCTCATTTTGATGTCGAGGATTATGCAATCAGGTTGCTCCTGCTCGATAACTTCCATCAATCCTTTACCATCCGGCAAGGTGATGACGGCATAGCCCTCATCTTGAAGCTCCATGGAATAAAGCATCCTGATTCCTTCTTCGTCATCGACTATCAGTATCTTGGCCATTTCTTGCTCCTTGTCATCCTGACCAGCTTTACCTTGTCTAAAAATCCTCAACTCGTTTAGGCAAACCACTTTTCAACCAGGTAGGATTTGGCTTTTTCAAACTGGGCGCATTGATCCTCAATAAATTCCTCTACCTGTTGGTTGTTCATGGCTTGAGTTTCTGTAACAAAGGATAGAGTTTTTCCGTAATGGATTGGAATTAGAGCCCTTACCAGTTTGCTTCTGTCGAAAGAATGGTTCCTGTAAGAAATTGCAAAATCATAAATAATTTTTGCCCATAATCCTGCTGGAAATTCAAAACCACCGACCGGAAGATCTACAACCTCTTCAAGCTTGTTCAGGTTTTCCCTACTGATAACATCAGCATATAGATCCCAATCTTTACGAATTCCAGCGATAAAATTTTCCCATAGCCTGTGAGTGTCCATTTCTACAGGGGGAGGCATTTCGACATCACCCAAACCGAATCCGAAGACTGCCGTGGGCCGACTCCACTTAACCTCCCGCCAAAAAGATTCATACTCAATCATCAGGTCAAACATTGTAGAAACAACGTCCTCAAACATCATGTCCAAATGGGAATCCAAATCCCTAATTTTGTGAAGCTTAGGTTTTCCCATGAAAGATTGTATAACCGAACTCCTTGAACGTAATGCTATGGTGGTCATCCAGATGTCAATGCCGAAAGCCCCAACCTTTTCGGTCCAGAACTCTGTTTCCACAAACTGCTTTGCCAGAGCTCCCGAGAATGCAACATCCCCACCCATGGGCTGTCTGACTCGACGACCATACAAGGACCTCGTCAACGGATAGGCTATGTTGTTAGTCACCGTTACGTCATACTTGTGCCGTATATACAGTGGGGCAACAAAATCGTAGTTATCAAGGACCGGTTCACACAGGTTTCGGACCCATAGCGGGGTAATGCTTTTTAGGTCTGCGTCAACCACCACGATCGCCTTGGCGTCTAACTCCACAGCTTTGAGAAATAGATTCTTGAGGTTATTACCCTTACCTCTCACACCAGACTCTGTAGAAACATAAATTTTAGGTGTCTGAGTCTTCACCGCAAGAAAAGCCTCGCCCGTTCCATCTGCTGAGTCATTGTCACAATTAATAATTACTGCGGGACGATTGCTGTAATACTTCACTAATCCCTTGTCAGCCTGCTCCGTCGGAAAAAATATGGATGAAGCCTCATTGTAGGAAGGAATGCCAATGACGATTTCAGCACTCTTGATTCCATCCGGATTTTCTTCAATATATTTCATAAATGATTCCTCAATTGTCCTGTCCGCTTTTCAATATCATTATAAATAATAGCACAAAATCCGTTCTCTTCAAATCTCAGTCGAGCAAATTGTAAGCAGCAAATAGAATGTCCTGATTAATAGCACATAATTTGTCCGGTTTTAATAGGTCCCTATGGAGGTGACTTATGGGCCGGGCAGAGCTGCTACAGGAGATTCGGAAGATGAGGTTTGAGTC
>JBFXII010000011.1:0-17150 GCA_050176095.1 Desulfomonilaceae bacterium | reverse complement strand
TAATCGCCAGCCTTTACATTGCGTTGCTCTCCCCTAATAAAGGCGACCAGTTTAAAAATCAGCTTGCTGGAAATGATTCCGTTATTCTGAAGAATTTCACCCACTTCAGACAAAGACGCTCCCTTGGGGATCGTTACAATTACATCTTGACGAGCCTGTGATTGGGGATTTTTTGTTTCAGAATTAATTTCTTTGATTAAATAAGGAATTTTAGTGTACAGAAGATGGCCGCCTAAAGCGAGCATTACTAATAGACAGACCAGAAAAACACCCTTAACTATAGTCCAAAATTTAAGCCGCATTTTTCGAAAAATCCTCAAATCCTCTTGCTATCAAGGTATCCTTGAAGAATGATAGTAGCGGCAATCTTGTCGATGACCTTTCGCCTTTTGGCTCTGCTCACATCGGCCTCGAGAAGCATCCTTTCCGCCGCCATTGTGGACATCCGTTCGTCCCATCCAAACACAGGAGCTACCTCATAACGAGCGAGTTCTTCTATCATTGCCTGAGCCTACTTTGCTTGAGGACCTTCGGTTCCATCCATGTTGAAAGGTATACCCACGACTATTTCAGTAACACTCAACTCCCGTGCAATGTCCGGAATGGTCTGTATATCCCGGTCGTAACCCCTGGTTTCGAGAGTCTTAAGACCTTGTGCCGTATATCCGAGTTCGTCACTCACGGCTAACCCTATACGTTTCGATCCTATGTCAACCGCCAAGACCCTCAATTACTTTAGACCTAAAATGAAATTATTCTGTTGATCAGCGAAGATTTAATTAATAGATCTTTGCATGTCAAGTCTATAAGTCAAATTTGAGCTAAAATGGTTCTAGACGACAACAGTTATCTAATGATTGGATTGCACGTAACGTCCTGAATTTGGAAGGTTTCTCTCGCCTATAAGGCTGTTGGCCAATTCTAGAATAAAACTGACATCATCCTCGGTAGTGTAAGCAATACATCTCGAACTCTTAAACGGAACTGAAACCTCGGCAAGTCTTGCTGGAATTCTGGTTATACGAGATCCCTTAGCCAATTTTGGAGGCAAATGTTCGAAAGCCTCATCAGCCAACAACACTATATTCTCATCATCAGAAACCATTGATATCCCTATGCTTTGCTCTCTCTGTTTTCCCAAAAGTCGTTTCAACCCTTGCTTGAGTTTTTGAATCAGAACCCCGTGCTGAGACCTGATATGTCCGATCGAGGATATACCGTCCAAGGCTTGGCGCCGCTGAATCTCTGATCCCATTAACAGCGCTTCCTCAAAACAATCCAGAGCTTCTGGCAAAAATTTTCGAGCCAGATTAGAGCGACCCTCAATTAACATGTTACGCGCTTCCGTTTCATCCGTAGAGTCCGGATCAAAAACTTTTCCGTAACAGGCCACCGCCGAAGAAATATCACCCCTTTCAAGGAGTTCTCTTCCCTGACTTACCAATGACAACTGAGAGGTTTCTGTGTTTGTATTCATGAAGCTTTACCCGTAAAATTACTGAATTTGAAAGATCCAATCATAACGTTGAATCGGAAAGGTCAACTATGCGTAGATGATCACGATTTTGACAAGAATACGTTGCCTAACACTGCGTTCAAAAACTCCTCATGACCCCATTTTCAACTCACGCAAAGGCAGCACAAATTTGATGATCATTTTTTTATTAATATAAATACAGCATTAAGCTGATTTATTAAACCGGTGAATAGCATAATAAAATTAACTTATCAATATATTTTTGATATTTATAGTATTTAATTTGGAGGCCATGCCCTAGGCAGCAAAGTTTTTGAGATGGCTTGAGAGCTTTCTTTTAAGGCGCTTCTCCTGTTATACTGATTTAATTAGGTTTTGAGTTGAACAGGCTTATAATTGATGATAATCAAGGCGTTTTAGACGCAGTTTTTATCTCGCCTGCTTGAGGGCGTTACAATTCGAACCGCAATTAACCTGCTTCGGTAAAAGAGTAATGTCATGAGTATCAAGGGTGTGCTGAAATATCTTCCAGTGCTATCAATAGTGCTTGTTTCAGTTATGTTGTTGGCCATAGTTATCATTTTTACGATTCGCAACATAAATGCTCAGAACGAGCGTATGGAAGAATTTACCGCTCGACAAGGGGTTTCAGTGATTCGTACTCTTGAGGCTGGAACTCGCACTGGGTTCATGGAAGGAGACTGGGGAATTGAATACTTGCAAATGCTGATTGAGCAAGCCGCCAAGGATCCTGATGTCGAGTGGGTTGGTTTAATTAACAGCGATGGCATTATTGTGGCTCACAGCGAACCTGCGAAGATTGGATTGAGGCTCTTGATGGGAAAGGAATTGAGCACCGTTAAGGCGGTCATAAGAACCGGTGAGCCTATGTCATTTACGAGAGAAATGGCAGATGGCCGCACAATTTTCGAGATCTGGAAGCCTTTCACTCCATTCCCTGATCAGCTTGCTCAGACGGAAATTATTGCGAAACACACACGTATAGGACAGGAATTACTGGACATCTTCGACAAGGAAAAGAAACAGGTTCTATTTCTGGGACTCAAAATGGATCGATTCAAAGAGATTCGACGCCAGGAGATGATATTTGCCATATTCATGGGTGGCGTGCTTTTTATCATTGGGTCGGCTAGTGTCTATTTTATATTTGTCGTTCAAAATGCCTATCTGGTGCGCAGAACCCTTGATGAAATGAGAACATACACTCGAAACGTCTTGGAAAGTATGGCCAACGGGCTCATTACTGTTGATCGGTCTTTACGAGTTGCAACTTTCAATCCAACTGCTTTGGAAATCTTAAAAAAGACTAAAGAAGAGGTTGATGGCCGGCTTATTTCAGGACTGCTACCAGTAGAAGATGAAATTCGCCAGGTGCTTTCTGATTCTGAATCAATTTTGGAAAAGGAAGTGAAAATCTCGGTTGAAGGCAGAGGAAAGAGCTTTCTCACACTATCAGTTTCTCCCTTGAAGGACCCGGAATCCTCTATAGCCAGAGGAGCAGTTGTAATTCTTCGAGACATGACTGTAATAAGAGAACTAGAGCAAAAGGTCATAATGAGCGAGAAGTTTGCCGCATTAGGGAGACTATCAGCTGGAATTGCTCATGAAATCCGTAATCCGTTGAATTCGATACGCGGTTTTATTCAGTATTTTCAAAAGAAACTAACACTTGAAGAGGAAGATTACCGTTACACAGAGCTCATGTTGACAGAAGTGGACAGACTTAATCGGGTCATATCGAAGCTTCTTGCATATTCCAAACCCAGGGAACCCAGGTTAGGGATAAGATCAGCCGATGAAATAGTAGATCACTGCATTCGAATTGTTGAGCGCGAAGCTACGGAGGCAGGAATAAAATTGGTCAAAGTCAACGGACCTGATGATCTTCCTTTGGTTCTGGTCGATACTGACCAGATGACTCAAGTTTTCCTTAACATCCTTATTAATGCCATTGAGGCTACACCTCGTGGCGGCTCTGTTACTGTTAGCGCTCAAACCAATGATCAAGGCAGACTTCAGATTATTACAGAAGACACCGGAGAAGGTATTCCACGAGAGAACATCGATAAGCTCTTTGATCCTTTTTTCTCTACCAAAAAAAAGGGAACTGGATTGGGGCTGGCAATTGTCAAGAGTATTATTGAAGGTCATGGCGGGGACATAGAAGTAGAATCAGAACCGCAGAAAGGCACGAAATTCATCATCACTATTAATACGTATCAGGAAACCACCAAAGCTGAGGATAGTATTGAGAGCTATGACGACCTGGGGATAGCCTCAAAAGCTTCATAACTCTATTTAATCGAAGAAATTCTAGATTGCCAAAATTTTCGAAGTGGGAATTAAATGAAATCTCGTAAAGCAAAAATTCTTGTCGTAGATGATGAGCCTTCCCAAAGAAAAATGCTTCAAGCGAACCTTTCTTTGGAAGGTTATGAAGTCTATGAGGCGGACGATGGAAAAACTGCCATATCTAGGGTATCTGAAGAATTTTTTGATTTGATCTTGATGGATAACAGAATGTCACAGCTGGACGGCATTGAAGCCCTCAAACAGATCAAAAAGATTTCTCCAGGTATTCCCGTAATCATAATCACTGCCTATGCTTCGGTGGAAACCGCTGTAGAAGCTCTTCAATCTGGAGCTCATGATTACCTTACCAAGCCATTGGATATCGATGAGCTCAAAATCAAAGTTCAACAAACTTTAGAGTTTTGGAGACTAAAAGAAGAAAATATCCTTCAAAAACGCCGGATAGAGAACTTATTCGATGCGTCAAGAATAATTGGGCGTTCTCAAAAAATGCGGCAAGTTCTAGAAACAGTCGCAATGGTCGCCCCAACTGAAGCCTCAGTGCTTATTCTGGGTGAATCAGGCACAGGCAAGGAATTGATCGCTAACGCGCTGCACCAAGGGTCAAGCCGCTGTGACCGTCGATTCATAAAAATCAATTGTGCAGCCTTGCCGGAGACCCTGTTGGAAAGTGAACTTTTTGGTCATGAACGCGGAGCGTTTACTGGAGCTGTAGGACGAAAACCAGGACGATTTGAGCTCGCCGATGGCGGAACGATCTTTCTTGATGAAATTGGTGAAATGACATTTTCAACGCAAGCTAAACTCCTTCGAGTGCTTCAGGAAAGAGAAATTGAACCCTTGGGCTCTACAAGAACCGTAAAGGTCGATATTCGCGTGATTAGCGCTTCAAATCGCGACCTGAAGGACGAGGTAAAAAAAGGTAACTTTAGAGAGGATCTGTTTTATAGGCTGAATGTGGTCCCGATACATCTTCCTCCACTAAGAGAGAGGAAAGAGGATATACCGTTACTAATTGATCATTTTCTGCACATTTATAATGAGAAAAACAATAGGAGCCTCAAAGGTTTTCATCCTAGAGCGCTTGACGCCATGATGCGCTATTCCTGGCCAGGTAATATTAGAGAGTTGGAAAACGTCGTTGAAAGAGCGGTTATTCTAACGATGGATGAGTATGTTTCATTTTCGGAACTTCCTGAATCGATCTCGGGTGAAACCGCTACCACTATCCAGGCGCCGTCAAAATCAGGAATCGTTCCCGGAATGACGATCAGGGAACTTGAGAAAGAACTTATCCTGGTAACACTGGAACATAATGATGGAAATAGAACGAGAACCGCTGGTTTCCTCGGTATTACCCGTAGAACACTTCAGAACAAACTTAAGGAATACGGAATTGACGCCCATGGCTCAGACGCCGCAACTGACTGAGTCAGTCTGGATTTATATTTCACCAGAGATTTTGCGCTTCAGCACTCAATAGGGTTTCTTCAGTTTCCTCTCAGATGGGGATCCGAACAACATGTTCGCCCCCCATTTGAGTACTGCAAACAACACAATTGCGACCACGACAAGCCACAAGATTGAACCACCGAAAACGACCCATATTCGAGTTTTGTATATTACTAAAATAATGATGAAAGTAACGGCAATCATCGTGATCAATCCGGACAATCGGTCAAATCCCGGTATTTCCTCAAAAGAAACTCGTTTTCGAATCAGAGCCAATGCCGCTATCATTGAAACGATGGGGAGTACGTGAATGAGAATACTGACGTCCAGCAAATTCTCTCGTGTGAAGAAGATTGTGTAACACGTTAGAACTGCAGCAAAAGTCCCCGGAACACATGCAGAATAAACAAGTATTGAGTAAAAATAGTTCCATGGCGCGTAGGAACCTTTGTTAGGACCATGTAGGAAGCCAATCCCCCAAGAAACTACAGGTAGCCCGACAAAATAGAACAACAAGAGCCAAGGCCTGTCATCGAGCAGAAATACTAATTCTCTAATGGTCATGTTGTTTGAGTTGGTTTAATCAGGTGCAAAAATGTCATCACCCAAAATGAATAAATTGCCAGAATATCATGAGTAGCCTTTGATTATTTCTTGGAGAGCTGGCATGTCGACACTTCTGATAGCAGCGGGACCTGACTCCAGAAATGGAAAGTGCTGCTCAAAGGCCGGTCTATCGTTCCTATATATAACTCCAAGCGGTATTCGATCTCCCCATTCATCAGCTACAAGCATCGCTTGATTCCTGTCGGTCGGATCATAATTTTCGGGCAATATATAGCACCTTTTTTTGTACCAGCCGAACGTATTGACTTTATTGAAAGAAACGCATGGTTGAAGAACATCAATCAGAGCCAAGCCTTTATGCTGGATACCTTGTTGGATCAGTTCAGAGAGATGCCCCTCGTTGCCTGAAAAGCCCCGGGCAACAAAACCTGCCTTCATTGCGACAGCTACCTGAACCGGGTTGAATGGTTCATTGAAAACCCCTTGGGGTTGAGCCTTTGTCACAAAACCTGGAGACGATGTGGGGCTAGCCTGCCCCTTAGTAAGTCCATACACCTGGTTGTTGTGAACTATGATGGTGATATCAACATTTCGGCGAATTGCAGCCAAAAAGTGGTTACCGCCTTCGCCATAATGACAGCCATCACCGCTCTCCACGATCACTGTCAGATTCGGATTGCTCAGTTTGGCTCCTGTGGCCACCGGCAAAGATCTCCCGTGAAGTCCGTTGAAAACATTGGCGTTCAGGTAATGTGGGGCTTTGGCGGCCTGGCCAATCCCGGAAACAAAAAGAACGCTATAGGGGGGAAATTGGAGCTTGAATAAGGCGTCCTTTACGGATTTCAATATAGAATGATTACCGCATCCAGGGCACCAAGCGGTAACATAATCACCATAATCGCTTAGTTCAAACATCTTTTGTTCCTAATTCCAGCCTGTTCATTATGTATCCAGGGGTAATTGGCGCCCCATCATATCTCAAAATCGTTTTTTCGATATGGAAACCTGTTTCACAACGTAAAAGCCTTGCGAACTGCCCGGTGGAATTGCTTTCCACACATACAACTTCCTTGGCCTTCTTCAAGATCTTGCTAACAACATCTGAATTGATAGGCCAAACCTGAGAAAAATGAAGGTAGGCCGCCTTTATTCCTACATTAGTTAAGTTCTCGCAGACCTGATGAACCGATCCCCTGGTGGATCCCCAAGATACCAACAACAGGTCTGGGGCGTCAGACCCTACAAACTCAGGATTCAAAACCACAGATTTCAACCCGGTCAATTTCCTGTTTCGTTTATCCACCATCTTTGCACGCATAGACAGGTCTTCCGTAAGATGACCATCTTCCGTGTGCTCATCACTGTCTGCTATGACAAGTTCATCCGAACTGTGAGCAACGACACAAGAATTAGAAAATCCCGGCAACAGTCTAGGGCTTATTCCTGAATCGGTAATCTTATATGTAAGATGTGGTTGTTCTATGGGTTCAGAAACACAAACATCGATTGTTTTTAGTTGATCTATTGGGAATGGTTTAACTGAGTTGTAACAATCGGCGAGATATTGATCGGTCATAAGAATTACAGGGATTCTGAATTCATCCGCTGTTTCAAACGCCCTCCTGGTCAACCAAAAGCATTCTTCCACGGAGCCGGGAGCAAAGATAGCCCTGGGAAATTCACCATGTCCTGCGTGCAGAGCAAACTCTAAATCTCCCTGTTCAGTCCTCGTAGGCAATCCTGTAGATGGACCGGGTCTCTGAGCCAATACAATTATGACTGGGGTTTCGGTCATCCCTGCCAAACTCAAACCTTCTGCCATCAGAGCAAAACCACCACCGGAGGTAGGAACTAAACTCGGCGCCCCGCAGAAAGACGCTCCTATGGCCATATTTATGGCTGAAATTTCATCTTCCGCCTGTTCAGCTACAACGGCCATGTCTTGGGCATGTTCGCAAATCGTCATTGATATAGATGTGGCTGGGGTCATAGGATAAAAAAAACAACTTTTCATCCCTATCGAAAGGGCTCCCAATGCAATCGCCTCGTTTCCATTAACCATGATCCGTGGTTCTTTCAGTTCCGCTGAAGCTAATTTTGCAAAATTCAGATCATTCTTTTTCATCCAATCTAGACCAGCCGCAAAGGATTCCATGTTAGCATGGACATGCTCCGGGGAATGTTTTGAAAAGAAGTCTCTGGCAACCTTTTCTACACCGGTCATGTCCAACCCTAGAATTTCAGTGACGACTCCGACCGCAGCAGCGTTCCAATATTTGTCGGCTGACAACGATTTGAAGGGAACTGACACGTATGATTCATTTTTTATTTCAAGAGCTTCATCAAGAACAATTATTCCGCCGGCAGATAGTTCTCCCGAATGCAGTTGGACTGTTTCCTTGTTCAAAGCTACAAGGATGTCGACACTCTCTTTCGGGGCAGTGATCTGGCTCGTCGAAAGTCTGAGCGCGTAAGTGTTGTGTCCTCCCCGTATACGCGAATGATAACTTTGCGTCACCATAATGTGATAGCCCTGTCTTACAATAGCTCGGGTCAGTATCTGCGACAGAGTCACCAATCCCTGTCCCGCTTCTCCTCCGATCAATACATTCGCTTCTGTGTTCGGCATCATATTTCCTATACAAATTAGAAAACGATAATGATTCTGCTGCAGCTCCAGGAAATGTCGAAACTACATACTTAACAGTCTACGCCATGTGGACACGGAATTGAATCCAACACCTTCAGGCGCTTCCCGGTTAAGGTTCTGACCAAATTTAACTTTCCAGTTTCCCATGAGGACAAATGGAGCCCAGTAGTATGGATGACTAGTGCCAGGGCTCCGGAGAAGCGCAAGCTTGGCTTTTCTAAGGGCTTCCGATTTGGACCCATCATGAAGGTTCCTATACATTTCAATGAACAGCTTGGCGGTACTATCATCATTAACCTGCCACATGCTCAACACTACCGAGTCCGCTCCAGCAAACAGGAATGCCCTGCCAAGCTCGTATAGGCCTGACGATTCTCCCGATGACGATTTGGTCGGGGCTAGGCACGATGATACCACAACGAGGTCAGAATTCAGTTTTAATCCAAATACTTCGCCGAGCTGCAAGAAGCCATCGTTTTCCCGATCCCCATAAATTGAAAACACTATAGCGGGTTGTTGCTGAAATTTTCCGGCCGCTTTCAGTTGCACTCCGTGAGTGGCTAGATGAATATAGGCGTATCTAGAGAGATCTGCCTTCTTGAAAAGAGTTTCTGTCGCTTGTTCTCCAAAATAAACCTGAGTAGGCCCACCAACAAGCCTGACTACTTCTGTTACTTCCTTCCTTGTTCCTGGCAGAGGTTTCAGGTATTCACCCCGGGACGAATAAGTTGTCGCGTCCTCAAGAGAAGCTAGCAATCTCTGTGCGCCCGGATTAAGTTCATACTTCTTTTCGGTGTCTCTATATAGCGCGTCCCCAAATCCAACGATGTTCCAACCCGGACGTTTAGTCTTTTGTATCCTTCGCGACCAGGCCAAAAGATATGACGAAGGTTCATAGCAAAACGCATACTTTTCCACCAGAAATGAAGGCTTGTCATTTGCTGACCAAAACCTTTTGGATTGGTGGGATTTTGAATCAACCAGTATCTCGAATGGCAATGAAGTCAATGGCCCGTGAGGAACAATTATGGCGGTCTTCTTACCACTTAAAATGAATTCGACAGGCTGAAAGAGTCGGGAATATATTTTGTACGCTATTGAAGGATCCCAACTGGACTGCGAATCAATCTTCTGAAGAGGACGTACTATAGTATCGACATCTTTTTCCAATTCAGTGAATGGATAGTCCAAGGAATATGTGTGGAATCTCTGTTTATCAATTGCAAAGACATATGTTCTACCGCGTGTTACCGTATATTGTATTATTGCTTCATCAGGGTCTAACGATTTCTGTAACTCATGAGCTGACATTGGCCTGGGACGTTTCAAATCTGCATATGCCGGATATTCTTTTGCAAATTGATCTCTAAGGGTTCCGTAGTCCTTCTCTTTTGTTTTTCGATCCGCGATCAATTTTTTTATTACGGCCTGATTAGGATTGGCTTTGGAACGCTCTTCCATAAGTTTTTCATTGAGCCGCTTGAGCGAATGTTTGAGGCTTTTTTCCTTTATAAGTAAATCGTTGGGAACATCCGAAAAGTTTTCGACATTTGTTTTCGACAGCGTATTTTCGAACGAAGACGCTTTCAAACTCTCTGCAATTCTTAACGCGCGGCTGTCATAAGCGCCTCCAGGGTCTTTCTTGGCTAAGTTCATCATTACCCTTAGAGTAGTTTCAAAAAGAGCCGTCTTGCCCCCGAAAATGAAATCATCTTCATCGGATTCTTCTGTGTAATCAGCTTCCATGGACTCGACGATGCTCAGTGATTTACGATAAGCCTCCAGCGCCTCCCCAAAACTTTTCTTCTCTTCCAGTGTGCGTCCAAGGATGAAATATCCCTTCCAGAGCATGCTCCTGTCTTCCGAAGCCTGTGCAATTTCTAGAGCGGCTTTCAAATCATTCAACGCCGAGTCATAATCTCCGAGCGTGGTTGACAACATGGAAATCTGCAACAGGTTCTCATTAACTCCCCGACGATCTCCTAGCTCCGACCGAATCCCCATGGCTTCCTTGTAATCTTCTAACGCTGAACGAGGTTTGCCCATGGACTGATTGAGTGTTCCTATTCGGGTCAGTGTCCTGGCTTCACTCTTTCGGTCCTTGGTGTCTCTAGTCAGCGACAGAGCTCTCTGTTGATATTTCAAGGCCTTCTCGAGGTCGTTCAACTTGCTGGCGATATCACCCAGCCTGATCAACTCAATCTTCTGCATTTCCAGAGAGCCTGTTTCTTGATGCGTCCGGAGAGCCTCCTCCAAAAATTCTTTAGCCTTGGCATATTCTTCAGTCCTAAAATAGATGGTTCCTATCCGGTCGTAAATTCGACCTACCAACACATCCGCCCCTCGACTTTCAGACATCGAAAGGGCCTGAAGATATGATTCCAGGGCTCTCTCATAATCTCCGAAGCCCTCGTAGATTTCTCCCAAATGATAATCTATTTCCTGGGATCTAGCAGGTGTTATCCCCGTTTGAGACCTGAGCTTTGATGCCTGTTCCAGGCTCTTTAGAGCCCCCTCATAATCATCCATTTTCGCTTGAACTATGCCTATGGCGGAAATTGCCCATAATTCTCCCCTACGATCTTGCCGCTCTACCATTTGGCCTAAGGACTGGTTTAGTAGAGCAATGGCTTTGGCATATTCCCCCGAATCCTCGAGAAGAGAAGCTGTTTTAACGTCCAGAGCCGAAATGGCGTCGTTGTCTTTGATCTTATATGCCAAGTCTCGAGCTTTCTTGAGAAACGCCAGAGCCTCATTACTATTTCTTTTCGCTCTGCTAAACATTGCGAGTTCTGAATAAAGTGCTATTTCTGCCCTAGGATTGTTTATACGTTTAGTGTATGCTTCTGCCTCCTTGAAATACGAACCTGCATTTTCAACCTCTCCTCGAGCCAGATAAATTCCTCCGAGCCCCACCAGGTCAATTGCGGCGCCTCGTATGTCAGAAACCTCCTTGTGCAATCCAAGAGCCCTGTTGAACTTTTCAATAGCCCCCGTAAAGGCCGATTCCGATAACTCAATGTGAGCCATGTTAGTATAAACGTCGGCCTCGCCTTTCTTATCCCCGGTTTCCTGAAATATCGCTAAAGCCTGCTTCAGATGCTCTATAGCCTCCGCAGTCTGGCCTTTTCGTCTAATCAGGTTACCTATATTGGCCAGATTGGCGGCCTGACCCCTCCTGTCTGATACCTTTTTACGTGTTTCCAAGCTCTTCCTGAAATAACTATAGGCTTTGTCATAATCACCCATGTTCTTGTAGTGAACCCCGAGGGCTGTAAGAGTCTTGCCTATGCCAAAAGAATCTCCAAGCTCACTAAATCTTTTCAGAGCTTCTTCCAGAGGAGAACTAGCTTTTTCACTTTCTCCAGCAAGCTCGTAGGCCATTCCAATGACCAGATCCGATTCGGCCACCCCGAGAAGGTCTTTTTCCTCCAGAAAACCCTTTCTAGCTTCTGCGGCGCTTTCAATGGCCTTTTCAGTGGACTCCCGCGACAGGCGGAATTTGGCTATTGACAGCCTTATATGATTGGCCGTCCTCTTGTTTACTCCAGACTTGGCTTCTTCTATAACCTCCTTGAGCAGTTTCACTGAAGCGGTCGGAGAACCAAGGTCACCGTAGGTTTCTGCAATTATGAGCTTCGCTCTAATGGCCTTGTCCTTGTCCCCAATTGACTTCGAAATATTTAAGGCGTTCTGAGCAATTTCAACGGTGTTTTTCAGCTCACCCGTTCTGGCATTGGCCTCTGCCACTATAAGTAGAGCGCCAGCCTGCGCTTCAGGAATCTTTAAACTTTTCGAATCTTCGATAACCTGTTGCGCCTGCTCGAGAGCCACTGAGTAATTTCCTTTCTCAGTGTTCATTTGCGCAAGATGCGATCGCACTCTCAGCATCATGCCGCGATCACCCAATTGAGTGTATTTTTCAAGGGCCTGCGAGAGGTTCTCACTGGCCTCAATTAACTGGCCTTCTGAATACTGCGACATTCCCGTTATGTACATAGATAACGCTACTGCATCAGACTTGTCGATGGCGCCAAGAAGCTTTTGACCTTCAGCCAGAGCAAGAGCCGCTTCCTTCGATGCTCCAAGAAGCTGGTCTAGATACGCTATACGAACAAGAGTCTCTCCAAGCGCTTGTGACTGGTTTTGATCCCTAAAAATTTTTTCTGCTTTCCTCAACTCATTTCTGGCCTGCTTTTGATCAGCCTTTAGTAGAAAAATTTCACTAACCTTCAAATGATTATTAGCTTGGGCTGCGGGATTGTTGGTCTTGGCATAGAAGGCCCCTAACCTGTTTAGAGCTGATATTGCTTCCTGGAATTTCTCAAGCTTGATTAAAATCTCTGCCGTATTCCCAAGAATGGCCGGCGTCTCGGAAGATTCTGATGCTGGAAGTATTTTTAATGACTCCTCGTATGCGGATAAAGCCTCTGGGTATTGTTTTTTGTCTTGCAATATTTTCCCAGCGGCAATTAGATCCAAACTCCGCCCTCGAGCATTTTTTAGTGTCTTGTTTATTTCGATCGCCCTGTTGATGTAACGAAGCGCTGAGTCGTATGAACCGAGCTCTCGTGACGTTTCAGCAGCCGAACGCATTATCAAGGCTTCAGCCTTCCGATCAGACTCCTTGGACGCAATTTTGGCCGCCTGCTCTAGAGCTTCCAACGCTCCTTTTTGATTGCCAGACGCCTTCTGATCTGTGGCGATTTTTATGAAATCACTTAGCGTGAGTGGTTTTTTAGATCCAGCGGACGAATCCTTTTCCTGACTAGCTTTTTTAGACTCGTCTGTCTCTTTGGACTTGGGGTCGGATTGATCACCTGTTTGTGGCGACCGATTGCCTTGCGGAGGGCTGGCAACGGCTGGAACCTCTATAGTCTCAGAACTAAGCCCCAAATTGACAGGTTTGAGGAATGATTTCGCAATGTCCGGGCGTACGGGGATAAATTCGTCTTTGATATCAAATGAATCGGATAAGACCAAGTTTAAGGGGGGGGCCTTAAACTTCGGAGCATCTGCGCTAATGGCGATTCCATGACTCATCAGACAAATGGATACCATCAGGGACAGTATGGATACCGAAGAAACCAGTCGAATTCTTTGAGGTAAGTTTTGTATTTTAATCATCCTTCTTATCACCTTCGAAAAACCTTTCTAAGGCCGAACAGATTCCCATTTACTTACTGTTGCTTGCTCGTAGGCCATGACCACTTCAGATCAGCCCCGAGATCTTCTCTGAAGCGTCAGGAATAACAATCCACCCATGATCATCATGAATAAGCACAGGATTTGTCCCATGGTAAGTCCGAGATAAAGGTAGCCCAATTGAACATCTGGTTCCCTGAAGAATTCAATGCAGAACCGGAAAAATCCGTACAATATTATGAAAAGAGCCAGTATAAGGCCGTGTGTTTCAAATCTACGCCTTAAAGTCCAGAGTGTGAGAAAAAGGATGGGGCCTTCGAACAAAGCCTCGTACAACTGAGACGGATGACGCGGATACGGCCCCCCATCCGGGAAAACGATCGCCCAGGGCACTGAGGAGACTCTCCCGTAGAGCTCTCCATTAATAAAATTTCCTATTCTTCCTGCCATGAGTCCCATAGGCACAGATAAAGCCCCTATATCCGCTAACTCCAGAAATGGAACTTTGTTCGATCTGGAAAACATCCAGCCCGTAATTATCATCCCAATCATTCCACCATGAAAACTCATGCCCCCACGCCAGACCGCGAATATTTCCCAAGGTTGTCTCAAATAAACGTCAAAATTGTAGAAAATCACGTATCCAATTCGTGCTCCGAGCATCAAACCAAGAATTAGATAAAACAAAAAATCTCCCGCCATTTCGGCAGGTAATGGCCCGTTTCTTCTCTTGAATTCCGATCTTATTATGAAATAGGCGATGGCAAAACCGACCAGATACATCAATCCATACCATCGGACTTCCAAGGGGCCTAAACGCAGTAAAACCGGATCTATAAATGGATAAGTCATGTTAGTTGTTCAATGCGCCAAAATACCAATCATTTAGAGCCAATCTAAGAGCCTTCCCGATTGATTTGAGACTTCTCAATTTCGGCTGACAAGCTTTTTATCCTCTTGTCGGCAATCCTGATCATTCCGTCTATCTTCCTGAAAATGCCCCTTATGATCTTTGAATCACGAGAATCCAAACGAGCCCTGTCTAGTATGCGCCGTATCTCCCTCATCATCCTCAAGGGGTTAGTCTTATTCAAAAAACCTGCACGCAATAGAACTGCCTCGATGTGCGAATACATCTCTTCGCGAGTCTTCGAATCTACAGGCTTAAATTTGTTAACCTGAAATCCTACCGGCCTGCAGGCAACCTTAAATATCTCGTAGGCGATCACGGCTACCGATTGTGCGAGATTCATGGATGCGAACTTGGAGTCCGTAGGTATTATTAATTGATGATCGCAAAGAGTGAACTCTTCGTTCGTAAGCCCCCTTGACTCTCTTCCGAATACTATCGCCACTTCACCTAGTTGGGACATTTTGAGAACTTCCGGGGCCAATTCCTCCGGCGTCCTTGAAGACGTCCTCTTAGATCCCAGCCTGCCAGAAGTCGCAACTGACATGACCGTGTTTTCAAGCGCCTCCGCCAGAGTTTCCCAGTGAACTGCGTCTTCTACTATTTCGTAAGCTCCAGATGACATAGATTTTGCTTCAGTATTAGGTCCACAATCAGTTGAAGCTACTAGCGTAAGTTTACTAAGACTCATATTTTTCATGACACGTGCCGTGGCCCCAATGTTCCCCGCATGCGTAGTTCCTACAAGAACTATTTTGACATTATTCAAGGCGTCCATATACTGGGAATGGACGGTAAAGCCTCTTTGTACGTGTTTTGTTGGCTCCAAAGACTTCCGAAATTACTTAAAGTATTTTATGCTATTTGGTTACTGAGCCCGCTTGGAATCCGCTATGGTAAAAGCGGATAATTTCATTAAGGCCTAGGGCTCAACCTGGCGGAAACATATATTTCACATAGTAATTTGTCAATGAATATCAGTCTACAATACTTATAACATAATACTTTGAGTTAAATATTAATTAAATGATATCTGAATAGTTCGCTCTATCTTACCAGAAATATGATTTTACAAAAAAGCTCACTGAAACTCGATTGAATCACAAATATTCTATCGGCTAAAATGCTTATTGAAATTAGATGGTGATTTTCTTGTGTGACCTATAAGATATTTCCTTGAGTGATGCTATTTGCTAGGCAATTTCTGTGATAACGCCAGCCAGTTGATGGGAGGTTCAAATGATTTATCAAGGCACATTGTTTGCTGGAATTCTATTAGTTATTTTAGGGATTACAAATGTAATATTAATGCTGGAATCTTTAGGAAGAAAAGGAGGTTGGGAGAAATTCCGGATTTTTCATCGCTGGACAGGGCGTATTTTTGTTTTAATTTTCATAGGAATGTTTGCCTTGATGCTGCCCCGAATGCAATTCTTCACTAATTTTCCATCCCACATGCTGTTTCATACCCTATTGGCCTTTACCTTACTCCCACTGGTAGTTGGGAAATATCTTTTGATAACCAGGTACAAAAATTACATTGGATCTGCTCCCACCTTGGGGGTAATGTTAATGATAGGGACACTCCTGATCGTTACTAGTGTAGGCGGAGCAACAATCTCCTCCGTTTCCCACTGATAATTGCTACAACAAAGATCCCGTTTTAGTCAAAGGCCATCACAAATGACTGATGGCTCCAGACCTACTCTGTGTTTGAGTAAGATCGACTAATTAATGCATCGTCCACAACTCCTGAAGGTCTCATCCTGAGGCCAATGCTGCCCCTATTCCTCCGCCGATTAAAACGGAAATATAGGGACTACTCCAGATGATTCAACCGGGTCCTGAACATGAACTCACTACATACAGACCGAAACCAATTACGCCTCCAACAATGGCGCCAATCAAAGTTTTCATCGTCTCTCCTCAAAAAAACCTTTGGAATTAAATTAGCTCATCAGTTTCCAAGGTCAAGACAAGGTTGTGAGATCGAGAAATTTTGGGTAAAATTTGCTTGTTCGATCATTTGGATTTCAATTTTTGAATCTCTCAACGCAGCTAGTATCAGAAAACAACCGGGATCGGATCATGAACAAAGAATGGACCCAAGAATCAATAGACGAGATATGCTCTGGCTTCCAAAAAGCCAGAATTTTGCTCACTGCCGCAGAGATTGACATTTTCTCAATCCTCTCTCAAGGTCCCAGAACTGTTGAACAAATTTGCAAATCTGGCCAGTTCAGCCCACGAGGCGTGAGGATTTTGCTTGACGCCCTGGTTTCAATGAGACTGCTATTAAAAGACTCGAATAACAATTATACGGTTGAGAGCAAAGTTTGCGATCTGATGTGCAAGGATGCTCCGGATGCGTTCTTACCTATGGTTCTTCACCGTGCAAAGATGTGGAAGACATGGTCAAATTTGACAGAAATCGTTAGGAACGGAACAAGCGATTCTTTTGTTGACAGGAAAAGGCGTAGCAAGGACGAATTGGAGGCATTCATAGGGGCAATGCATGCGATTGGGTCTAAAAAAGCAGCTGAGATCGCAAAAAAGATAGATCTGAAGCCATATAGCAGAATGATTGATATTGGAGGAGCATCGGGTAGCTATAT
>JBFXII010000010.1:0-17201 GCA_050176095.1 Desulfomonilaceae bacterium | reverse complement strand
TAATAGGCCCTTGATTGCTTCTGAGCTTTGCGTTTTTGGGCTTTCACATAATACCTTACCTGACAAGTTAAGTCACCAAGTACTAATACTCCCTTATACTATTTAAACTTTTGTTTATGCTTTAAACCAAAAGTTTAAATAGTTTAAAGCATAAATAAGATACCATGGCGCAAACCACCATAAAGGTATCCAAAGAAGCCGTGGACTTCATGAAATCTGAAGGACGATACGGCGATTCACTAGCGACGATATGCGACCGCCTTTTTGAAGAGCTGAAAACACTAAGATCCGAAAAGATGAATCAGGGAAACTTTGAAAGCCTCCCTGTTACTGCTTGAGCATGCTGAAGTTGGTGACTTAACATGCCAGATGATACTTCTGTAGCTCCCAGAATAAATGTTTTTGTGCTTAGGAATCTTTATCATCAATGAAAATAATCGTAATAATAAAAAACTAGGTCCGGCCAGGGCACTCGTAATGCCCTGACTGGGAGACTCCAGGATGTAGGAGAAACACCTTATGTCAGAAATAGCCTCAGCTAGCATAAATACCTTTGGGCCTTCGCCTAAAGCCGATTCTGTGCCGCCTTCAGATCAGCTTATCGTTTTGACCTATGGACAGCTCCGTGATCTCATCAAAGGAGCCATAGAGCAGGCCGTCCAGCCCCTACAAGCTGAGATTGCCCAGCTCCATGAAGATATAACATCTCTTGAAGCCGCGCAAGATACCCTTTCTGATAACCAGCTCATCCAGCTCCGACTTATTCATGAGCTGAAAGAAAAGGTCAACCAAGAATCTCAATCTCCAGCAACTACCACCAAGAAGACCACAGACCATATTGATGATCTGCACAGGTTGATGATCGAGGATAAGACAGCTCAGGTCAGCATCGCGAAAGCTGCCAGGCTACTAGGGATTAGCAAAGAAAGGATGCGACAGCTAAAGCCCCTCATACTCAAAGACGATCGTTTTGAGATGGGATGGACATCTGTGGCAGGCAGAAAAGGAACTGTTATCAGGATACGCAAATATCTCTAATTACTACCAAATTTGGTATTGGTGGTTAATCAATAGCTGTAGAGAAAGATAAAATCCTGCTAAAATTATAAAGAAAGGCAATTTGGGATTATCAGATTGCTTATGATATGCCTTAATCGGAGATAGAGATAAAATAAAGAGTAATGTATATAAAACAACATAAACACAATAAAATACTAAACACCTAATTTTTCTATATATAAAGACCTATTTCTACTACCAATACCAAATTTGGTAGTACGAGCACCACAAACCTTATAAATTTATACTGTTATAGCAGATTTGGCCCGAATTCAATTCGCTTGCACAGTAGTTCTCCTCGGGCCTTGATCTATCTTTTAGAGCGGGTGGAACGTAGCCATCCTTTTCTCCTGCCATGTGCGTTCATACGCCAAATAGAACTGATATGGCGACATAAGGAGCATTTATGCCGGCTAGTATCTTCGACGTGATAGAGAGGCGCAAGCGCGTCGCAATATAGTCCATGACTGCTTTCTAGTTGACTGCAAGTAACACAGCCAGGTGAAGACAGGCGAAGATGAAGAGCTGCCTCATGTTTTCCTACAATCTGAAAAACAATCAGGAAAGGTTGGGCTCTTCGCTGAATTATATGGGTGAGTTATGTCAGAGAATATAGCCTCCGTTCCTCTGTGTCTCTGTGGTTGGGTCAGAGCATATCGTTTCACCACAGAGTCACCGAGACACAGAGAATTGGTGATTCAAGTTCACCCATACTATATAGCGAGGAGCCAAAGGTTGAAATATAGTCACCACGAGACTTCCTATCAGGAATAAGACTTGAAGTGCAATGCTGGCTTTGTGGGTTTTGATGGAACAGAGAATAAACGAACTTTTCTTGCTCTGGCGGAGATCAAGAGGGTAAGGGGAATAGGAGACGATGAATGTGCTTCTCAGATAAAGTCCCATGGGCGGACCAGGTTCAGTGTGGCTAAGTTCAACCGCATGTTTCGGGTGAAGCCCCGAGGAGGCCAGTCTACGATAATGCTGATAAAGAGAAGTGGGAGACGGCAGGAGTCAAAAGGAGATACTCAAATAGATCGATCTGGATATGCACGGTAATTTGAAGGAATATCTCGCACTTGATGACGTCAAGCTTATGACTTGCATAATAGAAACGAAATAATGAACGGAATATGGGCAGTCCTGCCGGTGTCGCAAACCTGAGACTGCCCAGTAAGCCCCGAAGCTTCTGTCAGGAAACAAGGGGGGACATTACAGGTGAATCCATCTAGCTCATTCGATAAAGACCTTGCTATCACCAGGCCGGGCTTCTGGGATGCAGGATGTAAGCTAAGAGAGCGGTGGGCATCTCCTATAGGAAATTACAATTATTTTTTGTCTCAGTACCCCTTATCAGTTCGTTCACAAGGTCTGATAGTAACAAAGATTGAGGTAGAACTCAATATTGAAGTAGACAGCAAAAAGGACAATCCATATATAATTACACTATCACCGAATTTAGAGACTGAATTTAGCCTTTCTTCAGTGATATCATCTAAAAACTTGAATAGCAGTCCAAGCTTTACTTTAGGGAGCGGAGCTATTGCTGATACAGGAATAACTTTACCATTAGCACCTCGACCAGAGATTATAGGGTTAATCGAATTAGAGAGTAATAAAGCCGTTTGGTGTATAAGTTCGGGCTATCTATGGCGCATTCTGAATTCGAGCCGAATTAGTGGTCTTTATTTGCTTAAGGCCATCTTAGCTATTCCAATCGGAACATCGAAAATTGTATCTAGACTTCACGTTAATGTATGTGCTCAAGAATGGCAGAAGAGACAAATTTATTATTTTCATAATAAATTTATATTTGATAATCTATTAGATAATGTCGAAAGTTGAGGATCTGATGGGCTATGTGGTCCAGCTCCCCAAATCAGCGAAATATGCCCTGGTCCTGAAGAACTCCGTGGCCTTCAAGGAGACTGCGAACAAGCGGCTATTCCTGATGAAGAACCTGGCGGCGGTCGAGGAGGCGGTGGGCCTAGGCGCAGAAATAGTTGAAGCGGAGGTTGCCTTCTGATCAAATGTCCTCAATTATTTCGGAGTTTTAAAATTAAATCTCTCATTCCCTCTTCTTTCTCCTTAAATTCATTTGAACTTATCTTTTCTAGTAGAATCTCGTTGTTTTTATCAAGTTTGTATATCCAAAAGCCTTCAGGAGATGCAATTACGAAGTTGTTGATCCCTAACAGCAACGAATAAGATTTTGCTTGCAGGACTGCTTCTTGAAGTCTTGCGTCATTTAGAATTTCTAATTTGTCTTCAAAGAGTGTTAAAGTGCCTCTTTCGTCACGGATAATGAAATCCACAAAACAAGTATGGTACTGTCTACCGATTATAAAGTAACAAGGATATTGCCTTTGAAACTTAAATCCCCAATGCCGAAAAAGTGGTTCTAGGACAACATCTTCGAATTCTTCTTCGGTTGCATACTGACCTGAGCTAACCGTTTTTGCCACTGGTTCAGGGATTAAGTCGTTTTTCTCGCATACATCTTTTCCGATTATCTCCAACAATCTGTTGTATATTGAATAAGGCACTGGTGCTGTAACAACTCCCTGCGAACTGCATTTCGCGAAGCCCCAATTGCCTAGTACTGTATCATGTTTCATGTCAACCATTGTTATGTCTTTAATCGGTGTAATCTTTTTTAGTGGAACCCAAAAACCACCCCAACCACCGTAGGGGTCGAAATAGGGTGGTTCTGAGACAGAAAAAATGTCTGTTATCGCTTTTCTTGGAGCTTGTCTGTACATAAAAACCAGATCATTCACTTGCATCTCTTTTCTTCCTGACCAAATGACTTCGTTCTCTTTGTCTAACGAATCAAAATGAGTTTCTCCCGTAGCCATTATCCAATATCTGTTGTAACCATTTCTCTCCAAAAATAGGCTTCCAAGCCCTTGGTATAAGAAATAGTTTATTTTCTTGTGAATGAGTTTATCTTTTACATCTGGCCACGCATCTGAGGCAAAAGAACGCATAGCTTCGTTTAATATGAGGTAGTTGTCAAAGCTATCTTTATTTTGTCCTATCTTATAAAATCCAAACTGAAATTTATCATAAATTTCACTCAAAAATTTCAATCCTGAAAATATCTCATTTTCTAACATTGAAACGCGATAGAATATGTATTTTTCCGGGTAGATATAATTTAAAACTAGAGATATTTTAGATATATTGTTTTTGAAAGACTCTCTTAATATCGAAATCGCCTTTTCTTCTTTCGGCAGGTCATTCAAAGATATGTCTTGCGGTAAATCGATATCTCTTCTTGAATTTAGCTCATACAAGTAATCTTCAAGTTTATATTGCCATATATCGGGATAAATCTCATTTGCATTTCGATCTGCGTCCTCAATTAGCCAATTTAAAACGTATTCTCCGTTCATGTGTTAACCTACCGTCTTTGCTTATCGATAACTTTAACGAAATTTTCTGAGCTTTATGCCGAGCTCAGGTCCTTCAGCTTCTGGAAGGCCTCAGAGATCCTAGCAGCTTCCCTGCTTTTCTCCGCTTCACAATAATTTATGATTTCATCGATTGTCGCTCGCAAAGCATAGATTTTCAAAGGTCTGCCTTTTCCGCTGCTCTTGGTCTCATGCTCCTTGAGCCAGCCCCTTTCCCGCAGGGTTTGCATGGCTATGCTGACCTCCGGCTGTCTCAGGCCGGTGGCCACCTCGATATCCCTGGAAGATCTCTCGTTCTGATCTTTGAGGAATGTTATAACGCAGGCCACGGTTCTTTTCATGCCCAGGGTCTCCAGGCCCAGCATGAACTCCAAGTCCTTTTCGTCTGCGACCTTGATAGTAACGTCTCTAATGGTGCTTCCTCCTACGCTTTTGACAAATATCATAATCATATAAATAATTTCTTTTAATGCAGGTTATCATAAAGAGTAAAAGCCGATTGTTATCTCATACGTCTTCGGTTAAGGATTTATTGATAATATATTAAAATCTCATTTTGCAATTTGCAATTAAGCCAAATTCCGAATGCTCCTGAAATCAGTTGTCATTGGGCATGAGCCATTAAAGCAAAACTCGACATTAAAAAGCTTAAAAAGATAAGTTCTATACAAGCTGGTTCTTAACCGATGACGCATGAAATAGTATCGGGGCCTGGAACAACAAAGGTATTGTACTCGGTGCTCTTGGAAGGATATCCGAAGCCAATGCTGTAAAAGCTAAGGCTAAAGAGCTGGGCTATAGTGGATAGAACGTCTCCCTAATCACACTCTCGCGCTCAGGTACGACTTTACAGGTAATCTCAGGTAATCTCTGAGCAATGATATAGAAAAATATTACTGTTGGCCTCTAGTCAAATTTTCGTTCTATAATAATAGGATTATCAGCAGTATTACTAAAACATTTGAGATCTCAATCAAAAAAATTTCGATTGTCGCGACCCTAATTCCTAGGGAGCCTCCAAAATAAGATACATACGCAGGAATACCGACTCTCATAAATCCAATGCCTCGATGTAAGCATCTAGCCATAATCACCAAGATAAGGCATTGCTTAGGAGAAATGGATGAATTGTCAAGCAAGGTTCCGCTCGCAACCAAAGCGGCGCTTTGGCTCGCGACGCTGGCCAGCAGAACGATCAGGCTTGATGGTGGGAACCCAAATGGCTGGATGAGGGAATTATACTTCTCTACAATAGGGTGGAGGAGGATATAATTAATGGCCAGTTGAGCAAGAAAAATAGTGAGAATTAAAGTTTTTATGATTTTTTTTGATGATGAAATGCATTCTCGAAGACTTGGCTCTATTCTATTCCACCAACGCGACGATTCGTGAGTATTTTCCACGAATAACTCCAAGTGTTCTGATTTGAGAATTAATTTTCCGATCACTATTCCGATAGAAGCAACAAAAAAATTAGCAAAGGCCTCAAGTAAAACATAAATTGCTCCTGTTTGAAGGCCAAGCACAGAAATAGCAACCGGCACGGTGTATAATAACGCATTATTTAATCCTTTTGGAAGTGACCCTACGAGTATAGATATGATTAGCTCTCTCTCACTAAGTCTCCTCGTTCGGTGTTCTTCGGAGAGCATTGACAATGATGCCCAATTATTTACAAGAAATAATGTTATGGCACCAGTGCAATTTGATGGAAGATGAGAAAAATAAGCAAGGCTGGCGGTAGGCCGACAAAGGCGATTGAAGTATCCTGAAGAGCGAATAAAATTGGCTAAAAAAAAGCCGATGACAATGGGGGGAACCATAACCTTCAATGTCTCGACAGTAGCGTAGATTGCATTAATGAGCGACATTTAAGTAACCAATGTTTAATAATATATAATATAGGAATTTAAGATGTAAATATTGTAGCATCATCTCATTTTATTCCTGTCACCAGGAACGTGTCTCCCCAGTAGCCCAGCTTTATATAATCCAATAATGATTGCGTTCGGTTGTTTATATTTAGGTCTGCTTCTACGTTCCTAAAACCCAACTTTTTAAGTATCTCTGTATCAGTGATAGGGCGTGAGTTGCCAGACGACCAAAGTTTTTGTTTTATGCTTTGATCTAGCTTCGTTTTGCGGGGTATTCTTTTCTCCGTAACAACTACGATTGGTGCCGCAAAATATCGCCATAGTTTCTTATAAATTGAATTTTTGTAATTATAATTCCAGTTCCCGTCGATGATTATCAGAATTCCTCCCGGCCTGAGAACGCGTCTCCATTCGTGTATGGCTCTTTCTGGATTAGGTAAGGTCCATAGAACATGTCTATTTACGACGGCATCAAATGATTCATCTTCGAATGGCAGATTTTCGGCATCGCCTACTTTAAAGTCGACATTAAACCCATAATCTTTTGCATTTCGGTTGGCGATCTGTACCATATCTTCAGACAGATCAATGCCGATAACGTTTTTCCCAAGATCTGCCAACAGAAAAGCTATAAACCCCGCTCCTGTCCCTACGTCAAGCACGAGTTGATCATCGGTTCCAAGTAAGTCCTTAAAAATGCTCTTCCATGCGGATTTTGCCCTTTCTGAGTTCCATGTAGATTGTGTGGAACGATTATAATTTGCGGCATCTAGACTCCAGCGAGTTCGTATTTGATCTTTTAATCCAGTCATCATCCACCAAAAAAATTACTGGGGTTCGGGATAAACCCAAAGCCCCTCAAGATCCACATCTAAAAACTCTTTCCAATATTCCGCATGAATGGCATCGGGATTTATGTCCTTGAATAAATCAGGGTGCAACCATTTTGCAAAATAGACTTTTCCTATTTCAGATCTGCTTCTAACAAAGCATTTGTTATACAAATATACATGGCCATTTTTAACGGCTTTAAGTTTTTCCCATCCCGGTCTATCAATCAGCGTCTCTAATTCCTTTTTGGCGTCTTCTTCGGTCCAGTTAAACCCAGCAGCATTTGTATCTTCTCTTATGAATATATAGTCAGGGTTTTGATCGATCAGCCACTCAGGGTCAATAGTGACTTCTCCGTTTTCCAATTCGTTTTTTAGAAATCCTGATCCGTCGACAATATTGCGTCCACCGTTGCCACTTATTACTTTTGAGTCCATTTGATCGGACGTATAAGTTAAATATTTCTCGTATGTCTCTACATAGTACGTGGGCAGAGTATCCTGATCTAATTTGCTTATTTTGTCGCCCAATAAATTCATATATTTATTTCTCCAGTTAAGTATTTCATCTGCCTTCGTTGGCTCATTCACAATATATCCTATTTTCTTTATTAGTTCATCTTGTATTGTAGGATCTGGATCAACTTCGCAATCCAACGCCACTACAGGGATATTTTCAGGAATCTTGTCCGCTAATCCCTTTTTTAATGTGGGCGATGTGGCAATAACCAGATCGGGGTTGAGCGAGATAATTGTCTCATAATCCAGGCTTCCTGAATTGAAGTTCCCCACACTCTGGACTTTATCCACTCCGGTTTTTTGGACAATACCAGGATTATTTGTCTTTGCATCATCACCAATTCCTACAATTTTATCTTTAGCCATCAGTATAGTGAACTCTTCTGCACCTTTTCGTGCTATGACAATCCTTTCAATGGGAGTCTTGAGCGAAACTGTCCTATTGGCGGAATCTATGAGAATTAGTTCTTTTTCTTTGCCATCAATTATTTGTTCTATTTGTGTGATATCGTTTTCATCGACTTTTCCATCGTTGTTTGCATCTGAAAACTTTGTAGGAGTTTCATTTCCTTAGAAAACTGCTTTTAAGTATTCTATGTCCTTGTTATCGATGGTGTTGTCCATATTTGCGTTGCCATATACGTTCAATACAAAATTGAATGATTCCGCGTGAATAACTGCAAAATCAAAACACAATATTAGAGCCAGCAATACATAGCGCAAATTCATTTTATCATCCGCCTATATACCTATATAGTTTGATTATTTTTAAAGCTATTATGAATCATTAATAAAACTTGTGGTCTAATAACGTTAAAGATACAATTATGTTGATCGCTATTATAAGCACGCATAATTTTATAAACATGCTTTCGACCTCGTGGTCGTGTACTCGAATCATTGAATCGGTATCCTGAATGTCATTAGCTCCATAATAGACCATATATGGTCGGTTATACTATAATCGAAAGCCTTATTACCAAGTGTGATAATATCTCCGTGACGTGTAGCAAGCCAATTTGATCTCCTTTGCCTGCGCCTCAAAGAGCACCACGTCCACTGCCATTGGACCCGGCTGGTAAGAGCTTTCGGGAGTGAGCCGGGACCTCTTCTTATTTATCCTGGATGATCTGGCCGCCACCCTTTCAAGTACCACAAAACTTATAAATTTATACTGTAATAATTACCTTTGGGCCCGACATCCACCACGTTTGTTCTGTAATTCTCTTCGGGCCTTCCCTCCTCGGGGTAACCTTCATAACCACCTTTTTCCCATATCCAAGCGGCCCGGAGCTCCATGCTACCCCCTTTAAAATTGCTTGGTTCTCTTCCGGGCCATCGCTTCCAGGGCACTACATAAATTAATCGTTCTACGAGTATGAAAATAGCGGCTGGCCATTTCTTATGTAACAAGAAAGACCAAGTCCGTTACATAAGAAAGCAGCATTAGGGCACCGAGAGATATCTATTCAATTTCGTGTCTTCTTCCTTCCTTTGTATCTAAATAGCTTATTCCCCTCGTGTAAAAATGGTCGCTTGATATTGATTTCGGGCCAAAGTACTTATTCTCATCCAGCCTATTTGTTCATCATGGCAGGAGTCTTTGAGCAGCTATTCAGGCCACAGCAGAAGACCATATACCAGGATCAGAAGGCTATGGAGCTGGAGGCCGCAAAAGAGATCTTGGCAGAGGTCTTCAAGGTTCGGCTCTCGGAGGTTGATGAGATGATCCGATGCCGTTTCGAAGCTGAGGATACGGGCTCTATGGCCTCTGAAGATGGCCTATGGCCTCAAGAGTTCTGCCTAGAAGGATGAGCTGGATTCAAGCTCACCATATCGCCTGAGGTCCTTATACGGCCTTCCTTTGCCAGCTCCTCAAGGATAGGCTCCAGGTCTGCAAGCCTCATGCTCACGCGCCGCCTCAAGTCGCTTCGCTTCATCTTCCCGTCGCTGTTGGAGAGTATCCACAAAACCTTATCGCGGGAGGATTGAGACATTTCAGAATTGCCTCTAGCTAATCCGGACTTTTTTATAATATTATCTTTATGGATGATATTCACATCTCCTCTTTTTATTCCCTACTTATCAGGTTCCGCATGTAAACGTAGGTCCTTATTTCTTTAGCTAATTCTTTGGGGCCGCTCTTCCGAGAGGCCAAAGGCTCATCCAGATCTGACGCCCGGAGAGTTGGTTGCACTGCTAGTCTCCGCGCGCCTTGTGGGTCCAGGCCTTATTATAATAACCGAAAGACGAAACAACTTCTTAGACAAAAGTAATTACTAGGAGTCAGAAATTGGCAAATAGCCAAGACTAATGACAGAGCCAGAAATAGGCACTAATAAAGTTTGGCCCAGTGAGCAAGCTTGTGCCCAGACCAACGATCATTAATGCTTTTTGATTAAGTCGTCATATTCGGTTAATTTTCATTCTTCCCATGAATTCCAAATTTATCAACCTCATATCGTATTCGACTTCCGCTATTTCGTTTTCACAATTAGTTAATCTAATCCTCAAATCATTTTGATTCCTCAACAATGCATTTTTCCTATACTCGAGCATGTCAAGTTGTCGGAGTGCTTCTTTTGAAATGTCCTCCTGGTAATCTATATATTGATTACCACATACAAACCCAGTCGGTTTATACATTACCTGACTCATAACTTTCACCTCATGATGCAACGTTACCTATATTTACCCATTTTCTACCGCATTCTTTTCTTTAATTCTAAAAAATTTGGTTAGGGCTAATAGCTATAAGCTGTACTGGGGCAAAAGAGCCCAACCCGAATCATTCCCAATAAGTCGCGTTTCCATGCTTTTTCGGCAAACTGCCTTGGACAGCTCTTTCCTTTTGTGAGGTCAGAAGATCCTTTTGTGAGGTCAGAAGAATCCCAATGATTTGATTCTACTATCAAGGGATGTATTGAATTTCCTGTAGAATTGACTGTTCCTAACAAGGAATGCACTGACAGGATTTCGGTACACATAGCAGCTGGTATCATTGCGATGATACCAATCGCCAGCATAGTTCCAATTACCTTTTTCTTTACACTCATTTAATAACACCCCTTTATATTTTATTTTTCTGTTACATGTATTCAAATACGGCGATACCTACACTCAGTTTTCTGCATACGATCCAGCAACCATCTGTAGTTCTTGAGACCTCCTTAGAACTACAAGTGGGTTTCTGGTACATATAAAGTTTCCGGAAAACCCGTTTAAAATTAAATTTTTAAATATAGATTAATATGTTTCAACTCAATAAGATAGTCTTCTGATAATTATATAAAAAACAATTATATAGTTATCAGTCCGTAATTTTATGTCGATATAATTACTCTCGCGAAAGCTTATATTAAAACTACCCATCTTTGTAAGGTAATAGTTATATTAATATAAATTAAATAAAAATTATATAAAATAAAAAATTCCTATTCAATTTAAGTCGGGTCGCGAGACTTGTATTATAAGAGAGTCTAATGCTTTAAGTATTACCTTACCGTACTTAGTAAGTTCGTGTTTCTTACTCTCTTTATCCTGCTTAATTACTTTCAAATTTTTCAAATCAGTTAGTGCATGGTTAATATTACTCAAGGGTAGTTTAGTTTCCTCATGAAGTTCTCGGGAGGTCATCGTTTCATTTTCTTCTAATGCAAGTACGACTAACATTGCACTATCGTCAGACAGCTTTCGTATAACTCTCCAGAGTTCGTCTGTGTCGTCTGTATTCTTCAACAATTCTGTGCTGTATCCCATTTTTTCGCGGTGAGATATATATTGTTGTTTCGAATCAGCCACGATAGTCAATGCGAACCCCTCCTCGCATATCGCAAGACACTTGTGTTAATTTTATCATATCTCAATAGATTGGATCTAATAGTATATACGATTTTCGGTAATCTGGATAATCAGATATTAGATTTAGCGGTAATTTCGAAAACTATAAATACTATCAAAGACAAACCTGGATATTTACATGGTAATGGTGATGCATTGAAATCGAAAAGTTCGATACCAATTTTTAAAGAGGAGGTTAGTATGTTTCCTAGGATTATAACATATGATCATATATCCTCTAAAAATATTTTGCATCAGTTAGTGGAAAAGGGCGCAGAGGAAAGTAATCCTATGTCACCTGATTTAGTAAAACTAAACATAATTAACAAGATACAATTAGACGAAGAAATAATACTCTCAGATTCGTTAACCGCTGAGTTACCAAGTGTGATCCTTTCGGCTACATTAAACACTTATTTATCATGTAGAACCTTATTATCATGTAAAAGTAAGATAGGCGATAAAGGCTTAGATGAAGAGAAGGCCGTCACGGGCGAGGGTCACACCACGAAAGAAGGCAAAAAATTCGATCCCATGGAACTCAAACGGATACTTAACCGAAGAGTCTTCTGGGAAAGGTCATATATCTATTCGGGAGGCGAGGCAGAGGACGCCACGCTAGAATCCTTTGATTAATGCTGTTAAATGGTAAAACAGAAAACATAGGAAAATATATATCTTAAAAGACCTTATTGTTACAATCATCACAGTCATCGACGCAGGAGTATGGCGAAAATCCAGTAATGGCATGGAAACAGGCTAGATGAGTTTCGGGCAATAATCAACATAGGCTCAAAAAGCTTGTATGAAACCATACTTCAGCATTGTTCGCATTTGTGTGTGTGGAAGCACATGGGTGCGAAACGGGGAGTGAAAAGAAAAGGAGGAATACATTAGTACGTCGAGGCAGGGTAGACCTAGAGTCTACCTTTTTCCCTATTATATCTACAATTTAGATTTAAAACCCGTGTCCGCCTAGGCACTACGGTTAGAATGGCTAGTGCCCTGGCAGACTTGGGTTTACTCCTCTATTAGTAACCCATCAAGGTTACTGCAAGAAGAATTGCGTGGAGGACCACTTTCACAACATATATTACTTCAGGCATTAGTGTTTCACCTCCGGTTTATATAGTCAGCTCTATCAACAGCATAACCGTTATCCGTGGAAGATGATAACAGTCATGCCATGGAATCAAGCCGCTACACCTTCTATTGTAAGTTCTTCATATAAGTGTTACCAGCCAAAAATTCATGAGATTTGCTTATGTCTTAAGGCTTAATACTTAAGTCTTAATGCTTAATAGATACCTTCTTAAGTCTTAAGGCTTAATTCCTAATCAATGAAAATAGTGGCAATCGCAAACCAGAAAGGGGGATGTGGCAAGACCACAACGGCGGTTAACTTGTCTGCTTGCCTTGCTGCCAAAGGGAAGAAGGTCTTGCTAATAGACCTAGATCCTCAAGGATCGGCTACAACTCACTTAGCGATCAGCAATTTTGATAACACCATGTATGAAGCCATGATGGGCGATCTGAGCCTATCGCAGATCATCAAGCCCACTGCGATCGAGGGGCTGGATATGATCCCTGCAGACAAGCGACTAGGAAGGGCTGAGATGGAGATTGCAGGTAAATCCATTGCCAGGGAAAGAATCCTGAAGCCAAAGGTGAGGACCCAAACCGGATACGATTTTATCATCATCGATACGCCGCCAAACCTCGGATTTTTGACTATAAACGCGATGGTTGCTAGCGATACAGTCCTTGTGCCCATCCAAACAGAATTCTTTGCGATCCAGGGGCTATCTATGATCTTGGACCTGGCTAAGGCGATCTCAGAGGGATTAAGCCAGGACCTGAAGCTAAAATACCTGCTCACCATGTACGATGCCAGGACAAAGATGGGCAAAGAAGTAATCACGAGAGTCCGAGAACTCTTAGGAGAGGATGTCTTTGAGGTGGTTATTCCCCGGAGCATCAAGTTGGCAGAGGCTCCAAGCTATGGGAAGCCCATTCACCTGATAGATCCTGAAGCTCCGGCTGCAATTGCATATTCACAACTTGCTGATGAGGTGATCCAATGCCAGGCGAATTAATGGACAAGCTCTTTGGAGATATTAAGGCTAAAAAGTCAGAAGCCTTAAGTGACAAAGCCTTAAGCAACCAAACATTAAATGGTGAAGCCTTAAGCCATAAGGCATTAGACCTTAAGCTTCTGGATGAAGCTATCGAAGCTGCAAATAGCAAGCGGCGAATGATAGGCGTATGGAGCCCAACAATCGCGGCAGCTATGTGGTACTTGAAAGGAACAATTCCCCGGTTCTCTATCAGCGAAGTAGCAAGCCATTGGATTGAGGAAGGACTAGAGAGGGAATATCCCGAGCTGGTGCAGAGGATAAGGGAAGGGCTGAAGAAATGATTTCTTGCCGACTGTACCTTAAGTGTGGAGAAGAACGTGTGGCAATTCTGGCAGAGGGATGAAAATGGACTTAGATCCCACATGGGTACCTGTTTTATCTGGTTTTGGGGGAGGCGTCCTCGTTTGGGTTGGCACCATAATAAATGATTGTATTACATATCGTAGAGATGAAAAAAGGAGGATACGAGAGGAGAAACAAAAATGGTTCGAATCTCGTAGAAATGCGTATTATAAGTTTATAGACGTATTTTCAACCTATGTGACCAATCCTGATCCCCACGATTATTTTCAATCGGCATTTGAAGCAGCGATATATGGGGATGTTATCATTCCCACCCCGTTTAAACCTAAAAATCACTCACTCTCATTCAATATCAACTCACTGGACCGTTTGCTAGCTGCCCTGATATTCATGAAGTCCTCCTATGTTGCTAGCAATGAAACTCACAGTGCACTCAAGGAAGAACTTGAGGACTTGAGAAGTAAAGCACTTACGCCGTTTTTAAATGAATTTATGAATAGACTAAGACAAGACCCCTCGCCGGTATCTGAGGAAAAAGACAATAGATTGGAGTGAACCCCTCCGAGTGGACAAAAAGTTAAGCAATGCCGACTCATGGAGGGAAGTGCATGAAGAAGACCAGGCAGCGATAGGATCGGGCTAAAAGCTAAAGAATTGCATCGTGTTGTCCTTCAGCTATGACACCTGAATACCTGTAGATGCCTTCATAGAAGGCTCTCCGGTCAAAGATCCGTTTTACCTGCATAGGATAGAATGGCTTGCCTTCTTTGGTTGTATGACCTTCTGCATTCAGAGTATCAGCAAGCTTCTTCAATGACGCATCGGGTCTCATATTGCGCAGCTCAAAGACCCTCTTAACTGTGCCGGCCTTCTCTTCATCTAAGATAAGGGCTTTATCGCCTCGCTCTGACCTATATCCTATAGGTGCCTTGCCACCAGCATAACCGCCCTGACGGGCCTTAGTCTTCCGACCGCCGGACAGCCTCGAAGTAATCAAGGACCTTTCGAACTCCGCAAAGCTCATTATTATGTTTAGAAGGAGCTTTTGCGTTGGGTCATTCCATCGGTATGGCTCGCTTATGCTGATGAGCTCGGCACCCGCTTTTCGTATCTCTTTCTCCACCCACAAACTGAGATACAAGTCCCTAGCGATCCTGTCTAATCGGGGCACAACAACCTTATCGCCTTCCTGAACAGCCTCGAGTACAGCTTGTAATCCCGGCCTCTCCAAAGCTGGCAGAGATCCCGAAAGCGCAGGGTCCTCATAGATCTGGACTAGCTCTAGACCGTTTGAATCGCAATACTTCATGATTGCATCTCGTTGTGTTTCGAGACCAAAGCTATCAGGTCCAATCTGGTTTTCTGTGCTCACCCGGACGTAGCCCAAAGCCCTCATAACATTAATCAATTAGCGTTATGACTATATAAACATAACGGTAAAACTAATTACCGTTACAATTAAATTAAAGTGCCAGTAAAAAAAATAAATCAATTAAAAAATATAAAATTGCATTATTTAGATTTATTATACTTTAGAAATACTAAACTTGTTAATTAAATTCTTGGCATTTTTAGTATCGTCATCAACTGAAATTACTCCTATAAGACCAGAATCCAATTGAACGGAAGCAACCGCATATTGGTCATTAGGATGTAATATGAGATAAGCATCTTTGCCATCGATAGTTGTTTCTTTCCCGTCCATTTCTTCATCCATCAATATATCTTTGCCAATGTAATCATTGGGTAAATATACAGCTTCTTCTAAGGCAGTATCATAGGTCAAATCCTTGGGATCAATTGGGTCCAACACATAAAGGGCTATAACGCCATCCATGTATTTTCTCGCCCACCAGGAACTAGTATCATAATTTGAATCTTCGGGCTTGTAAAAAGCATGTTCCATTACAGAACCATCCCAGCCAATCCATAAATCACGCTGTATTTCGTCAATCGTGAAGCCACCATAAGAGCCCGCCAGCAATCGTGTTGAATAACTGGCATCTTCTATAGAAGTGTCTGAGAACCAACCATCAGCATCAGTTAGGGTGAAATTATAGCCTCTCAACTCAATACTTTTCGCAATTTCATTTTCGCCCATGCACCCACATGCCATAATAGCAAGTAGTGAAAATACAGCCACCAAAAGTATCTTTTTCATATTCTATCTCCATTCATATTACTTAATTTGGTTTTTATTTTATAAGTAGTTTTTGTTGGCACAACCTGATGCTATCGAATCACACCACAATCCATATCCATACGATTTCCTGAACTTGGGGGCTACTCTCTCAGCGTCTTCTTTTTGCATCTGATCGATCATATCTTGTATTTGATCCAACCTGGCCCTCAGCTTAACCAGTCTCTTGATATCCCCGGTCTTCAGGAATCGGCCCATGCGCCTTTTCACGGATATAAGTTCCTTGCGGATATCAGCAATCGTCATAGTCGATCCCTGCACTCCTGCGTTCGCTTCCGCCAATCTTACCATTGATAGCAGCCCTAATCTTGGGTCTCGGTACCATTTTCCGCACAGGGGGCACCGACAGCCTAGCAATTTCGCTGTCCACTCCCCTCATGACATCAAGGGCCATCTCAAAAGATTCGCTGCCCATCATACCGCGAATTTCTTCCACAGTGAATCCCGCCAAATACAGCTCCCGATATTCCGAAAGCAAGCCAAGCTCATTATCGCTAAGGTTGCTGATCGCAATCTCCAAAGGATCAATCCCGGCCATGGGCCTTTCAAGTGCTTCCACACGATGCTCCAAATTCCTGATGTTAATCAATTTTATCACCATCAATCATGTTTGTTTTTGTTCTTCCAATGCCTTAACTCGCTCCTCTAAGTCAGTGACCTTTTCAATCTCATACGATCGCAGCCACACATTCAGGAGTTGCACAACGGTGCCGCCGCCTTCAAAAGGCAGCTTTCCCGTATCACATATTTCCGTGAGCCAGGCCTTAATCAATTGCCGGACATCTCGAGGTTCCTCTAATTCGATCATAATATCACGTTATATTTGATTAATTTTATAAAATAAAAGTTGGGGAGTGCCTAAGCCCCACCCTTCAATGCATGGTTCCCCAATGCCTTGCAGCCTGACCTCCCCAGAGTTTAGGCACACATGTGAAGTGCATCCAGGATTTCGCGCTGTTTCTTGGTGATCTCAGTTGTGATCTTCTCCCCATCCGGCAAGATCATAATCTTGATCTTTTCAA
>JBFXII010000009.1:0-17333 GCA_050176095.1 Desulfomonilaceae bacterium | reverse complement strand
CAAAATTCATTAAACTTTTGCATTGAGCCGCATGGCCTAAATTCCCTCTTTAGTTTTAAGCTGATTTACAAATTCGTCTGCTTTTTTTTCTGACTCAAAGTCTCCAAGATAAAGCCTGTAGATTATCCCTGAATTCGGACGAGCCACTGGTTTCAGAGTAACCTTATACCCTTTGGCTTTCCATTTGGATGCCCATTCCTGAGCTATTCTTGGATGGCTGAAGGCCCCAACCTGGACTACAAATCCTTTCGAAGATTCCTTTTCCGGTTTTCCGGTTGTTGTTACCAATCCGTCATCAGTATCAATTGGGGCTGAATTAATGTGGCCTGACGAGGCAGGGACTGAAAAAGCCTTCTCATCTTTCTGGACGCTTGTGGAGCCTATGGGATTTACCTTCCCTTGAGACCCCTCCTGCCCAACCTTGCCCTCAATGAAACTTGCCTGACTCGTTGATTTTTCTTCCCTATTTTTTAGGCGACTGTAAAATGTCACCTCTGTGGGAGGCTGACATGCTTTTGATTCTTTTTGAATCATGCTCATCTCAGGAAATACTGGATTAAGCTTGATGTTCTTCTGAGTTTGATTAACCGGTTCATTGGTTGGAGTTGGAGAGCTTAATAATCTTATATTAATAAATGTAAGAGTAATCATGACTATAATTGTCAGGACCACACCGATGATCATAGGACCATTTTTGGGTCCATTGTCAATCTTTGGCGCATTTCGGACAGAAATTAAGGTACTGTTCCGCATGGCATTCTTATCCTTAGAAAACCTGTTCAGCGCCATCTTGTCTTCACATTCTTACTGGAGATGAAACCCCAAGTATTGTCAAACCATTCGATATTACTAGCCTAATGGCTTCTACTAGAAACAAACGCGCCTTCTTTACCTTGACGTCTTCGGTCAGCACTTTGTTATCATGATAATAGGAATGAAAAAGCTCCGCTAATTCCATCAAATAAAAAGTAACTCGATGAGGTTCCAAAGCTTGAGCTGCTTCGGACAGCACATCGGGAAAATCCGAAAGTTTTTTCATGAGCGCGATTTCTTCCGGAAGACTCAAGATGTTCAAATCTGCGTTCGCGTAATCAGAATCTATTCCTTTTTCTTGAGCTATCCTGAAAATGCTGGCGATTCTGGCATGGGCATATTGGACATAATAAACCGGGTTGTCGCTGGATTGCTTCTTGGCTAGGTCTAAATCGAAGTCCAGATGGCTGTCGCTGCGTTTTGTAAGGAAAAAAAACCGTGCTGCGTCTGATCCGACTTCTTCTAGAACCTCACTAAGGGTTATAAATTCCCCTGATCGCGTGGACATCGAAATCTTTTGCCCATCTCGAATGAGATTTACAAATTGCACTAGTAAGACCTTCAATTTATCTGATGGAAAACCAAAAGCCTCAATGGCTGCTTTCACTCTTGGGACGTACCCATGGTGATCAGATCCCCAGATATCTACCAAAAGATCATATCCTCGCTCGATTTTTTCCGTGTGATAAGCAACATCGGAGGCGAAATAGGTGGGCTCCCCAGTAGCTCGAACTAGAACACGATCTTTTTCATCCTGTTCACCATCCATGAAAAACCACAAGGCTCCATCCCGTTCTTCAGCCTTGCCTAATTGTTTCAATTTTTCTAAAGCAGCCTGAAGCCTACCACTTTCATGCAAGTATCTTTCGCTGAAGTATTTGTCGTAGGAAACCCCAAATACACTTAAATCTTCTTGAATTCCCTCCAAAATTCGCCTGCATGCATATTGGGAAGCTAGCAAAATGCATTGTGGTTCATCAAGGTTCCTGATCTGTTGAGCTTCAGGAGAATTGGCAAACTCTACTGCCAATTCTTTCATATAATCGCCTTGGTAGTGATTTTCGGGAAATTCAATTTCTTCACCCTGTAATTGTCTAAATCTGAACCACAGGGAACGACCAAGGATGTTCATTTGGTTGCCAATATCATTTACATAGTATTCTGAATCAACATTCCATCCTGCCGCTCGCAACAATCGAACCAGGCTATCTCCTACCGCGGCTCCCCTACCATGGCCGACATGCAATGGCCCGGTTGGATTGGCGCTCACGAATTCGACCAGCACCCTTGGACCCGACAATTCTTTTTTATGGCCGTACTTATCTTTATGCTCATGAACAAGCATGAGCCTCTTATACCAACAGCTCGGCTTCATGAAAAAATTAATGAAACCTGGACCGGCTACCTCACAGTGCTCTATATCCGTAGATTCCAAGTCTGTGAAATTGATAATCATTGCTGCTAGATCACGCGGTTTTGTTTTTAACTCTTTGCTCAAAACTAAAGCAGCATTGGTAGCGAAATCACCAAATTTGGGATCCTTCGACCGAGAAATATCAAATTCCGGTAGATGTTTCGGGCCCTTAGAAATTTCCCCGGATTTGAAAAGGTTAAACAAGGCTTTTTTGGTTATGTCCTCAACTAATTGTTTCATATATGCAGTCCCAGCCTATTCGCTTTTCTTGTCTTTTTCTTCATCAGATTCTTCGGTTACTTTCAACGTAACATCTCTGGTAAAATCTGGACAGCGAGTACTGGATGAACCGTCCATTGAAAATTTCTTGTTACATGTCAATCTCCATGCACAAATCACACAAATTGTTTGGTCATTGGTCATCCTTAAACTCCTTCAGGTAAAATGTTCTTATCATTTTCATAAATTACGGTCAAGACCTTTAATACTAGTTTATATTTAATGTCGGCACTCAATCTAGTAGAAATGTGGTGACGTTTTTGATACATTTTAGTTTTAAGAGGATACTATGCAATTTATTGATCCCGAGACAGCCAGATTGTCACCAGGCGAAGCGCTAAAAGGGTTATTCTGGAACCAACGTCTTAAATCGGAACAGATAGGCCTGTTTTTAAGACCATTGGACCGATTACAGGATTCGCACGGCGCAACTGAAGTTTTTCACAGAGGTGGTTTGATCCGTTTTGACGAAATTCTTTTAGTTGTGACAATGGTGAGAACTCCGAAGGCTGTGGATGGGATTTTTGACATATGGTGGAATTACCATCAGCCCGGGGGGCCCGATGCATTCAAAAAAATGGCATCCCAAGAACGGCTGTCCAACTTTTTTTATGACGATGACGGAAAAAGGCTCATAGTTGACACAGATAATTCTTTCAGGAAATTTTTTGCCAACCTACAGGAAATCTTAAGAAAAACCAAGCCATGGGCTGAAATCGAATTTGACCGTGCGCTCAGACGCTGCTGCGCTGAATTTTATCCCAGGGAAAATCTTTGGGAAATTGTCAGGACTAAATCCGAATTGTTTGATTCACGATCAAAAATGGATCTTGACCTAAACATGTACGAAGGAACCATACCAGATGAATTAAGACCATTCTATTTGTTTTCTACGGAATTGGGACATTGTTTGAGTATTATTCCCTCTAACCTGGAACATGAAGCCGAAATAAATGGGCCTGCCTTTTACCTCACGCCTGCGCCAATAAAAACTGTCTTGAGAGGTGGGATCAGATGGCTGCGTGGATATCCGGTGGCAGCTATTCCGTTTATTCCCGGTCATGGTTTGGCTGCTCCACCCGAAGATTATGAATTCTAGCAATAGCTCGTCTATTGGTTCAATAACAAGATCAAGCTATTTAAGTTAAACAAAGAAATCTAATTCAGCAAGCAAACTGTCAACTTCTTGACACATTGGCCAGTCATTGTTATTTCTTGATTAACCTATAACATGCCTCGCTCTTTAAAACTCAACCACTCTTTTAGACGATAGCACAGAGCGATGCAAAGGAGTGTGTGTCCAATTGGAGGATTCTCTACCACAAACCCAAAGTCTAGTTCGCTGGTTTAAGAAAAAAATGGGGCTTCATAAAGTTCCTAAGGAGCTTCAACAGGTTATAGATGAGAGTGAGGAGCGGGGGCTTATTGATCATGATGAAGGAGATATGATCGAGGGCATTTTTGACCTCAAACAAACGGTTGCACGGGAAATCATGATCCCTAGAACTCAAATTGTAGCCGTATCTCATGATTGTCCTTTAGACCAATTACTGAACACGATCATTCAATCTGGTCATTCCAGGATTCCTATTTACAAAGATAATGTCGATCAGATCGTAGGCATCCTTAATGCGAAGGACCTTTTGCCTTTTTGGTTGAGCCAGAAGACAGATTTTGAATTAAGAAAAATATGTAGAGACCCCTTTTTTGTTCCAGAAACTAAACGTATAAATGATCTTTTAAATGAATTGAGATCCAAAAAATCTCATTTAGCGGTCATTGTCGACGAGTATGGCGGGACTTCCGGAATCGTAACTATTGAAGATATTATTGAAGAAATTATTGGTGAAATCCGGGACGAACACGACCGAGAGGAAGACGAATTCATATTACAGGAAGATGGCTCTACTCTGGTAAACGCCTGGGCAAACTTAGATGATTTTGAAGAAAGATTCGGAGTACAGGTCCCTAGAGAAGGATATGACACCGTTGGAGGATTTATAATCCACCTGTTGGGTAAAGTTCCTCGCAAAGGAGAGGAAATTCTTTTCGAGGGCCTGTCAATGAAAATACAGGCAGCCGATGCCAAACGTGTTTCAAGAATCTTAGTGACCAGACCTTCAGAGACAGAGTTAGGGGTTGTAAATGGGGTTTCGGAAACCTTCCCATGATCAAATCAGTATTAGCCGCGGCTATTAGCGGAGTTTGCCTAGCTGTAGCCTTTCCACCTTTTCAATACGATCTTCTCGTCTGGACTGCGCTTGTTCCACTGCTATGGTCCATCTATAACTCCCAAAATCCCTCTCAAGCTGCCTTTTATGGCTGGGTTTCTGGACTTGTTTTCTTTTTGATCGATGTCAGGTGGATTTATGAAACTTTGACAGTTCACGGCCATTTGTCTGTTCACATATCTATCCTGATACTGGTCACTCTAGTCATAGTTTTGGCCGGCTATTTCGGACTCTTTGCTTTCGTGGCAAGATTCATCCAGCGTTCTTCTGGACAGTATTGGTTAATTTTTCCCATTTGCTGGGTTGGCGTTGAATACACGAGGACATACTTTTTGTCAGGGTTTCCCTGGGATCTTGTGGGTTATTCCCTCTCACAAAGAGCCAACTTGATTCAGATTGTTGATATAACCGGAGTTTATGGCCTATCTTTTCTAATTGTTTTTGTAAACAGTGTCATTCTTGAATGTGTTCTTAATAGAAGAACGTCCCTCGGTAAAGTTTTGGTCTTGTTGATATCCGGGTTGATATTGGTCTCAGGCTGCTACATTTATGCACAGGAAAAATTTAGATACTATGATGAACAGACTAACTCTAAATCATTTTTCACTGTAGGAATTCTGCAAGGGGCTATCCCTCAAGGGGTCAAATGGAGTGAATCTTATCGGTCACTTACCTTCAAGAAATATGAAGACTTAGCAGAACAGTCTGTCACTGCTGGGGCAGACTTGCTGATTTGGCCTGAGACAAGTGTTCCTGTTGTAATCGGAGGCGAGGATCTTGCCTGGATGGAAGCAGTCCAGATATCCCAAAAACTGAATAAGCCCATGCTCATAGGAGCACCGTCTCAAACCAATTCTGCAGGAGAGATCAATTATTTTAACAGCGCATTCTTGATTGATGGTTCTGAAATATTGGCAGATTACGACAAAATTCATTTGGTTCCTTTTGGAGAGTACATGCCGCTGGCATGGTTGTTACCATTAGGTCCGGGTATGGCGGCGCGCGAAGCAGACTTTACTCCCGGAGCCTCAATGAAGGTGCTAAAACCTCCAATCACACCTCCATTCTCCGTATTGATATGTTATGAGGCGATATTTCCCGATCTAAGCCGCATGGCTGTAACGAATGGAGCCAAATTTTTCGTAAACATCACTAACGATGGATGGTTTGATACCTCAGCAGCCCCTTATCAGCATCTCGCTATGGCTAAATTTAGATCCATAGAAAACAGAAAATGGTTGGTTAGATCAGCAAATACGGGTATCAGCGCTGCCTTTAATCCACTTGGGGAACTTGTAGATTCTATACCCTTGGGAGAATCGGGGTGGATCAATGTTCGACTTACTGATTCGACCAATAATTTCATTACCTTTTACACAAAATATGGTGATGTGTTTGCTTGGATATGTATTATCATCCTTATACTAAAGATTCTCTTTACTCTACTACGTAAAGAAAAATACACGGGCGTGAGAAATGACACCTTTTGCCACTAAGACTCTGGTTAGGATTGCGGCAGGCCTGTTATTCTTTGGCCTTGTCATATGGTTGATGTATGCTTTGGAGTCTATAACGACAATGTTGATGGTTTCTTTCTTCATGGCCTACATCCTCAATCCTTTGGCTCGTGGTTTAGAAAAATTCTCAATCAACAGGACCTTGGCCGCTGTTATTTGTTTGCTGCTAGTATTTGCTTTTTTTGTGGGACTGTTTTTCATAATCGTTCCGGCAATCGCCAGAGAGATATCTTCATTTTCCCGTTTGGCGCCCAAGTATCTGGAAACACTTCAATCAGTTTTTTTTGAAATTACATCTGTGTTCGATATACACATTCCTCAGGACATGAACGAACTTTCAAACTTGATCTTAGAAAGAGGTAGGCAACTCCTACCTGGAATAACGAAAACCGTGGGACAAATTATTTCCTCGGTCTTTGCGTCAACACTTTCGATACTTAGCGCCCTGTTTCAGATTCTGCTCATTCCCATAATCGCTTATTACCTGCTAGTCTCCTTCGAAAATATCAAGGCTGGAGCCGTAGAATTGCTCCCAACCTACACAAGAACCCCGATAATCAATAAGTTTGTTGAAATAGATCAGGTCTTGGCAAGTTTTGTTAGGGGACAGCTCACAATTGCGCTTATCATGGCGGTGCTTTACAGTATCGGGTTTATTATCATCGGGATTGATTTGCCCTTGGTGATTGGAATAGTATCCGGCATACTGTTCATAGTTCCTTACCTGGGAACGATGATAGGTCTGGTCTTCGGGTCATTAATGGCTTTCGCTAAATTCGGTGACCTTGTTCATGTCTTCTATGTGATCGGCTGGATAGCATTGGTTCAGGTCTTTGAATCATATGTATTGACACCCAGAATAGTCGGGCACGCAGTAGGTCTCCATCCTGTAGTTTATATTCTCGCTCTTATAATTGGCGGAAATCTTTTTGGATTTGTCGGCATGCTGGTTGCCATTCCGGTTGCCGCTGTCTCGAGAGTCCTTCTTATAACTGTTCTTGAAGAATATAAGCGGTCATATCTATATCTTGATAAATCCGGAAAGGACCTGATCGAATGATTCGCCCTAAGGCGCCGAAAAAAACACTAGATGAACTCAAATCTGAAGCAGGGATCTTGTTCGTCGTTGCAACTCCAATTGGCAACCTAGAGGACATAACCATCCGAGCTGTGGAGACACTTAGACATGTTAATTTGATCGCTTGCGAAGATACTCGAAAAAGTAGGGTTTTGATAAACCATTGGGGGATACCCACCAGATTAATGAGTCTGCACAGGTTTAGCGAGTCTAGAAAAATAGAAGCGGTGCTTGACAAATTACAGAAAGGCTTCTCGGTAGCTCTTATTACTGATGCAGGAACTCCGGCCGTTTCAGACCCCGGAAACAGGCTTGTAAGGGCTGCACTTAGGTCAGGCTTTAAGGTGTCGCCTGTTCCAGGGCCATCATCTATAACTACTGCCTTGTCGGTCTCGGGAATGGATTGTTCATCTTTTCTGTACCTAGGATTTGCCCCACGTAAGGAATCCCAGAGAAAACTATTTTTCGTAGAAATTCAGAGGCAACCACGAACCGTAGTATTTCTGGAAACAGCTACAAGAATTTTAGACACCCTTAAGATCGCATGTGAACATATTGGGTCCAGAAAAATGGCTCTGTTTAGGGAACTTACAAAGGTGTTTGAAGAAATAATATTGGGGGACGCTTGTTCCATACTAGAATCGCTTGAATCAAGGAATTCTGTAAAGGGTGAGATTACAGTGGTTGTCGAGGGTTCCGCGGAACCTGGCCCATCAGTAGATATTGAAGAGGCCGTCTTGGAATTAATGGATGAAGGCCTCTCGGGCAAACGACTTGCCATTGAGGCATATATCAGATTCGGCTTGAATAAGACTGCCGTTTATCAAAAATTTTTAGAAATTAAAAACAAATGCAAATTTCAAAGTCATGACCCATCATAATATCTCTGGGCCAACCGATTCGCATTTCTTAGTTGAAACAATTCAAAATATTCAGTCACAAGATGATTTGCCCTTGTCAGTGGACAATTTGGTAGCCTGGTAACTAAGGCTCGCCTTGATGAAACTGGAGAACAAAGGATGAGGATCCATCGGCCGTGATTTGAACTCAGGATGGAACTGACACCCGACAAACCAAGAATGATCCTTATATTCAATTAACTCCACCAATTGCCCATCTGGCGAGACTCCCCCCGCCACTAACCCCTTTTCCTCTAATATCGTTTTAAATTCATTATTGAATTCGTATCTATGCCTGTGTCTTTCGCTTATTGTGTCGGCCCCATAAATCTCACGGCACAAACTATCGCCTGGGATTACGCATTCATAAGCGCCAAGCCTCATAGTTCCACCTTTATCTTTGATTGAACGTTGAGTCTCCATCAGATGTATTACCGGAAAAGGAGTATTTGGATCAAACTCAGTGGAATTGGCGCTATCAAGTTTACAAACGTTTCTGGCGAATTCTACGACCGCCATTTGCATTCCTAAACAAATCCCAAAGTAAGGGATGTTTTTCTCACGAGCGTACTGAACTGCCTTAATCTTCCCCTCAATACCGCGAGAACCAAAACCTCCGGGAACCAAAATTCCATCCACATCATCAAATTCATCGCCGACGCCGTAATTTTCAATTCGTTCCGAATCTATAAATTTCAGCTTAACTTTGGCTTTGTTGGCAACACCACCGGCGAACAAAGCCTCATTGAGACTTTTGTAAGATTCATGAAGATTTACGTACTTTCCTACTATGCCTATCGTGACCACCTTTTCAAGAGAGTTGACTGATTTTACAAAATCTCGCCATTCATCCAGTTGAGGGGCCCGTGTCCATATATTCAAGAGCTCAACAATCTTCTGGTCCAACCCTTCTTCGTGAAATTTCAATGGGAGTTCATAAATACAGTCTACATCTTCAGCTGCAATCACTTCTTCCGGACGAACATTGCAGAACAAGGCAATTTTTTCTTTTACATCTCGCGAAATACTTTTTTCAGTCCTACAAATCAAAATATCTGGCTGAATACCTACTTCTCTTAATGTTTTCACGCTATGTTGCGTTGGTTTGGTCTTTACTTCTCCTGAAGCCTTTACATAAGGTAACAATGTCAGATGAATGTATAAGACATTCTGGGGTCCCAAGTCAGCGCGTAGTTGTCTTATGGCTTCTAGAAAAGGTAAACTTTCTATATCTCCGACCGTCCCTCCAACCTCTACCATGGCTACATCTACGCCGTTGCCCAACCCCCTGATTTTATCTTTGATTTCATCGGTAATATGCGGAATTACCTGAACTGTGGCTCCCAAGTACTCTCCTCGACGCTCTTTCTGAATGACGGAGTCATAAATTTGTCCTGTGGTAAAATTGTTTTTTTGGCGCAAGACAGCGTGAGTAAAGCGTTCGTAATGACCTAAATCCAGATCCGTTTCAGCTCCATCATCAGTTACAAAAACCTCCCCATGTTGAAATGGGTTCATGGTTCCTGGATCGACATTGATGTATGGATCCATCTTCAACAATGTAACAGTCAACCCCCTACACTCCATCAACGCCCCGATACTTGCAGCAGATAAGCCCTTGCCCAAAGACGAAAGTACTCCACCAGTTATGAATATGAACTTTGTGCTCTTATACATAAATCTCTCCAGACAATCAGATCTCTTCACCCGTGAGTATTTTGTAAATGTTTATGTATTTCTGGCTTACATTCCTTACCACTTCCTCAGGCAGTTGAGGAGCAGGGGGTTCCTTGTTCCATTTTATCGACTGTAAATAATCCCTCACATATTGTTTGTCCAAAGATGGAGGCGACATACCGGGCTCATATTGATCCTGAGGCCAAAAACGTGATGAATCCGGAGTCAAAACCTCGTCGATTAATGACCTCGTCCCATCAATGATTCCAAATTCAAACTTCGTGTCAGCTATAATGATTCCTCTTTGTTCCGCCCATCTTGCCCCGAACTCATAGAGCTGCAAAGATGTGTCGCGAAGCCAGTTGGCAGTATCAGTTCCTAAAATGTCAACCGTCTTGGAAAAACTTATGTTCTCATCATGTTTGCCAATCTCGGCTTTGGTAGACGGTGTGAATATTGGCTCCGAAAGCCTTTCTGCTTGTTTGAGCCCCGAAGGCAAATTGATCCCGCAAATGGCCCCTGTCTTCTTGTAGTCTTCCCACCCAGATCCAATGATGTAGCCTCTAACTACACATTCAACAGGAAATGTCTTGGCCCTCTTCACCAGCATACTTCGTCCGTCAAGCTGATTACCATATTTTTGAAGAATTCCCGGAAACTCTTTTATATCCGAACTAATCAAGTGATTTGGAGCAATCTTGTCAGTCTTGTTCATCCAAAAAGAACTCAATTTGTTCAGGACCTGTCCTTTTTTCGGAATCGGATTGGGCAAAACTACATCAAAAGCAGATAGACGATCTGTAGATACGATGAGCAATTTGTCATCTAGATCGTAAATGTCTCGAACTTTTCCCCGGCCGATGAGTTTGAGACTATCGAGGTTTGTTTCTTTTATCGTTTTTTCGCTCATAGTTTTTCTCTGTTCATAAGCTTTTAGGGTACTTGAAAAAGCGATTGACAAATCATTTAAGCATTTTAATTTACCATGTAAGGAGTCGTCATGCAATCTGTATCGCAAGAATGTGGTCACAAGAAACCGCAATGCCTTGATTGTAGGATGTGCTTGGGATGTTCCGAGTCAAGATGCGTATCCTGTAGAGGAAAAAATATCAACAAGAATAAAAAGAAACTGAACTTTGAGCAGCAAATAGCATTGTGGGAATCAATTAATAAGGTTGTTCAGGTTGACCGGTGATTTTTTTGAATTATTGGATGTCGAGGAGCTTCCATGCGTGATAACGTTTGTTGGGGCTGGTGGAAAAACCAGCCTGATGTTTAACCTTGCTAACGAGATCGTTAGTCGCGACTTAAAAGTCGTAACGACTACTACTACAAAAATATTCGTTCCTTCAACTAACCAAGCCGCAATAGTCCATTTGGCCAATCAAGAGAATTGGGATAAAGATATTACAAAAAAATTAGAGACTTTTGATCATGTATGTTTCGGAAAAGAAATAGACTCCAACACTAAAAAATTGTTGGGAATCAATCCGGCAGATGTTTCCTTCCTGACAAAATTCGCAGATTTTATTGTTGTTGAGGCGGATGGGGCTTTAGGTCGTCCAGTCAAGTGTCCTGAATCTTGGGAGCCAGCAATACCACAAAGATCCAACATTGTTATTTTTGTCGTGGGGATGGATTGTTTAGGGCAACCAGCTAATTCCCAAACAGTTCACAGGATAGATAAATTCCTTAATCTTTCAGGTCTTGAAAAAGAACAGCCCATAGACTGTGACACCCTTGTCGAGCTTGTAACTCACGCTCAAGGAGCATACCAAAATGTTCCCAAAGAAAGTCTGCTCTATGTAGCCTTCAACAAGACTGATCTTTTTGCCAATTTAACTGTTCCTCTAGAGCTGGCAGAGAAGATAATTTCGGTAATTCCCCGAAAAATAAATGGCGTCATATTGACTGGAGACTACGAAGGAAAAAGAAAAAATGTGAAGGTTAGCTGAAATAAAATTGGTTATCGTAGCATGCAATTTGCCGTCATGAATCCAGATTTTTCAGAATTCAGAGCTTTCAAACAGCATTAGAATGAATTGCCTTTTCTTCCTTTGGTTCTTCCACATCTACATCTAGATTCCCCAGATCTTCCGCCAGAAGATTATCATGATAGTCCCCCGGATAATCGACCTCAAAATCAACCAGGAGATGCTTCTTTTGAACTGTCTCAAAAGGCTTTGAACTTAGTAAAACCTCCCCATCAGGAGTAAAAACATCGAGTACGCACTCTGAATTCAGTGGCGCCCCGAACACTTGAAAAGAGCCGTCCATGTCAGTAGTTGTGTCAAATTTGAATTGTTCACTTCTGCAGGCGCACTTTACAATTAGGCCAGAAGTGGGGCCATGATCAATCTCAGAAATCACTTTACCTTGTATCAGGCAGCCTTCCGGAAGCATAATGATATCAAAATCTTCAAGCTTCCCACTCTTTACCGGAAGTGTGATCGGGCCATCTGAGTCCATGACGTAACCGCGCCTGTAAACATTTATTGAATAGATCCCCGATTCGTTTGCTTGAACCCTGAATGATCCAGTGTCGGAATTTGTCCGGCACGATTGCCCGACTTTATTCCCTTCTTCATCTGATAAATAAACCACCGCCGTAGTTAAGCCCTTGCTGGAAGGATCAACCACACGCCCCGACACTACAATTTTTTCCCTTTCCCGACGTTCAATTTCTTCAGGAGAAGGAACATCGACAGCAGAGGAAAACTTGAATTCCTTTGAAGGTAGTATTTTTTCTTTGTCTGGGTCGGATGATTTCGAGGTTTTGGTTTTGGATGAATCCCTAACCTTGAATTCCGGTAGTGGATGATCCTGACCATCTAAAGGGGTTGGTATTGTCTCAACGGGCTCATGATCGGGGTGATGTGTAGCCGGCCGGACAGACACTATACCGTCGGGTAAGGGTCCCTTACTCATTCTATATGATTCTGGACCTCTCAAAGATTGGCCGAAGCTTTTCGAAGAGCGTTTTTGACCAATTGGACCTACTATTCCACTAGGATCAGCGCTAACCCTGGGAGCTTCTCCTCTAAATCTGATCTTGTTGACAATTGCCTGAACATGATGAAGTAAGTTGCTTTGGAATCCGAGGTTGATCATTGAAAGAACAAAAATAAAGAAAAGAATCAAATAGATTGAAGGATGAAGGTGAGTTATCGCATAAAGCCAACCCCTGTTGCTCTCTACCGAAACTGAAGACCCTCCCCATGACGAACTCGCAAGGCTAATCGTCCCTGCAATTACAATCCACAACATTGTTGGAATAACTGACGAACGGCCTTTAGTCATGTTCTTAATATGAGCATTCCCATTTCTGATAAGCGATGTCTTGCTTTACTGAGAGGCTTATGTGAGCCCATTCAAGCTAAAATCACTCTAATTTCTAGAGTCACAATGTTAAAAATGGTTCCTTCGCCGATTTTGCTCGACCTCTATCACTCACTCAAATTAAAGTAAATCAAAAAATGAATGAACTAGACAAATAGTTGTCGATGAAACATAAAATTCTACTGGTTAAATCAAACCATTTATTTTATCTTCTTCGAAAAATCTGGCGATAATCATTTAATAGGCTAATATGACTAGACAAACTATTGTTGAAAATATTTTAGGGCGAGAGAAAGCTAGCGCGCGTACAATTCCTGAACTATTGCATCAACCAGAGATATTTCAGGCCTGTTTCATGAACCCGAGAGCTGAAATAATGTGTGAAAAAGGAAGAGACACTCAGGAACTTTCTTACCAGCGAATATTGAGATCATTTGGGAATTTAATTTCTTTCCACAACTGGCCCCACATTTCTTTCAACCTGGGTCCAAGACGCTGACTCAGTTTTATCCAATGTGTCCTTCCCGAATCTACATCATCGAGGATTTCAATTATAAGCTCTCTGAGATTATATAACTGTTCCTTAGGAAGAAATGAAACAGCTCCCTTGTCGATAGACTTTTGAAAACTTTCGGGATTCAAGGCATGGGCTGTTAACATAACCGCAGGGATCTTGTGCCTTCTCGTCTGTTCCAGCAATTCGAATCCTCTGACTCCCATTATGTCCAGAATTACAAGATCCAAACCTCCTTGCCGGATAAGATCCCTCGCCATCTCATATGTGAGGGCGGTAATAAGATCAGCCTCGTCAAGTTGTTCTTCTATGACCTCTAAAACATCCTGTTCATCGTCTACAGCTAGGATTCGCCTGCCCGAAATTGAAGCATTTTTTCTATCTTGCGAGTTTTCCATGGAACGACCCTCTCAAATGGGTTTACCTCCAACAACAATAGCTCAATGTTTATGCGCTACCAAAATGGTCCTGTTTTGGATTAGATCTTACCCTAAACACTCAAAACCCTAATGATCTAGCCGTCTTTTAGAGTTCGAGACTGATCCAAAAATAAGTTGAACAAATCGGCGATCAACGAAAGCACCATCAATCCGCAACCTGCCGACACAGCAAAAACAAAAGGATAATATGACATTTTGGTGGTCTCTGATAGTTCTCCCGTCAGCCTCATGGTGTTGGCAAAAGCCCCGACTTGCCAGCTTGCCAGGCCAAAAAAGATGGCTCCAAGAATCAATCCTATCGCAGTAACGAGTTTCCGGGCTGGCGCAGAAAAATGTGACGAGAGAATGTCCACCGCAATATGACTCTTTTTTAATTGGGAGTACCCCAAAGGCAGCGAGACTGCCAATGCCCCAAGGAATCCGACTAGCTCATACGCAGGCCCAAGAGGTCTGCCAAAAAAACGCATGGCCATATTAACTACAGATATCCCCATCATCAAAAATAGAGCCAAGGCCCCTATGACAGCAAACCAGTTTGCTAGGGCGTCATTTAAGTTATTAATGTTTTTCATAAAAATTTCTCATTTGTCGCGAGACAAAAATGATTATTTCTAAAATAAAGATCCGACCCTTAGGATCACTTATTTTTGATTTTTGAATACTTTTCCTTCAATAAAGTGAGCTCTGCCAAAAAGTCTTTACCTGGCAATCCAGCCTCCTCAGTTTTCTTGAGGTAATCGTTAATTAACGGAGTAACCTTGGCCCTAGCGTCTGCCAATTCCTCTTTGCTAAGTGTTATAAATTCAACATTTTGAGGATCCTGTTTTGACCATTCCACCGCTTTTTCGGCATGCTGATCAACATATGCGCCTGTCCACAAGGCCTGCTCTAAACTGAGTTCGTCAAGAACCTTTTTCACGTCAACCGGCAGGGACTCCCATTTCGCCTTATTCATAACCACCGCAAACGGAACTACCCATAGGGAGCCATACGTAACAAACTTGCAGTACTCCGCAAACTTGAGATCCTTAAGAACTTCTAATGAACTCACCAAACCATCTATTACGCCCTTTTGCAGCGCTTCTGGAACAGCGGACATAGGCATGCCTTCCGGCGCTGCGCCAAGAAGTTTCAATATATTTACTCCAGTGCCCGCGGCCCGAAGTTTCACACCCTGCATGTCTGCGATTTTTCGCACAGGCTTCTCGGACATTATGTGGGCCGGCGCGCAAGTGAACATCGTCAGAACCTTTACATCATTAAACGATTTCGGCTTGAATTTACTGTAAAGTTCCCACATGGTCGCGCTGGCAGTCTCGCCACTTTCAAACATGAAAGGAAGATCCATAGCCTCAAACAGCTTCCACCTGCCTGGCTGGTAGGCCGTAGCCAAGCACCCAATATCCGCCAACCCTTTTACGACTCCGTCATACATGTTTTTGGCGCCCAGCAATGTTCCACCTGGAAAGGTCTTAATCGTAACCTTCCCTCCCGTTCGCTTCTGAACCTCCTCAGCCCATCTTTCCATTTGAACACATGGAAAGGTAGTGGCAGGAGGAAAATTAGCATATGTTAGTTGAATATTCTGAGCCATTGTTCGTTCGGAGCAGGTCAATAGAATCATCAAACCTGCAGCAATTAACACCATTAGCTTGGCCTGAAGTCTTAACACTGGCCTCATCTTGATAGCCTCCCGGTAAAGTTCCAGAAAATTAAAAGCCTAAAAAACACAAATACCAGTCCGAATTTTGAAACCAGTTAACGCAACCCCTAAATTCCAAGAATTTCTAGCTATTCAATGTTTCGTCTGTACTTACAAGCCTCAACTATAAATTATGGATGACTTTTGTCAACTTGTAACATTTTATCATTGGTCACACAAAGTTCTTCGTGGCAACTCGATTGAATCGGTGAGAAAACACAAAAACAATAATGTATATTCTAGTTTTTTCTTTTAGCTTACTATTATAATTTATTTTTTTCTTGCATTTAAACAAAAATATGATAGTTAAGAGTCCGCGTAAGGGGGCCTGGGCCTTCCTAAATTGGCGCCACAGGAGTGTATCGATGAAAAAACTTACTATTTTGGCTCTGGCTTTGACCGTATCAATGGCGGCCTTGGTCTTGAACGTTAACGCAGAGGATTTGGCCAGCCAGATTTCAGCCCTTCAATTGAAGGCAGAACGAGTTGAAAGCCAAATCAATCAGGCTCGTCAACAGGCTGAAGCTCAGTCTGATCAGCAAATTAAAGCGCTGATTGGTCAAATTGATAATCTCGTCAAACAGAGAGTTCAGCTGGATTCACAGATTGCCAAACTGGAACTACAGGCCGATGAGATTAAGAATAGCGCAAAAGCTAACCTTTCCAAGCAGATCCGAGGATACGACCAGGAACTGTATTCCCTCAAGCAACAGATTTCTGCTTTGAATGCAAAAAAATGGGCTGAAGAAGCTCAAAAACTAAAAGAGCAAGAAGCGCCTCAGAGCCTGACGCCTGTTCCAACAACCAAACAGTAATTATCATACGCGCAAAATTAAACTACGCGCCCGAGTATGAATATCGGGCGCTTCTCAACCAAAATCAGAACGCCAGGAAATCTGACTTGCCCAAAGATTCCTCAGTCGATTGATAACTCTAATTAATGACTTTAAATTTATATAAATAAAAAATTATCTTTTTATTATATCGTTCTTATTTAATTGATAAATATTTGTGTTTGTGCTACGCTACAGTTATAGATCCCCATCTCAAACGTTTTGGAATTCGAATGAGACTTCGTCACATCACAATTTTGATCTTATCTATTTTAATGCTGTCATCCTGCGCTTCTAAACAGGGTTTGATCAAGAGCGTGGCCTCGAATAGCTCAACCGATCAAAAAACCGAAAGTAGACAAGATAAAAAAGCCGATATCGATGACGAAGATGGAGCTTTTCACATTGTTGGTAGCGGCGAAACCCTGAATCAAATTTGTGATGTTTATGGCCTGAACCTCAAGGCTGTAGCCAAAATAAATAAGTTAGATTCCTCCGCCAAATTGACTAAAGGGCAAATGATATTCTTACCAGCATCTGCTTTGTTAAGTGACTGGGACGAAAAAGCTGGTTCATATCAAATGCCTGTAGCAAAGA
>JBFXII010000008.1:0-17927 GCA_050176095.1 Desulfomonilaceae bacterium | reverse complement strand
CCTTTCAATCTACTATTCTCTGACAACTGAAAAATTTGATTTGGGTAACTGGTTTCACGCAAATGGGAATAACCGTTATAGGGGCAGGTCTGGCTGGGTGTGAAGCTGCGTGGGTCATCTCATGTTTTGGCCTGGAAGTAAGGCTTATTGAGATGAAACCGTTGAGGTATTCGCCGGCCCACAATTCATCAGGGCTTGCCGAGCTGGTCTGTTCAAATTCTTTGAGGTCAGCGGACCTGACATCTGCGGTAGGTTTGCTCAAGGAGGAATTGCGCCTGCTTGGGTCGCTGATAATTAAGGCTGCTGATTCGACTTCTGTTCCGGCCGGCCGGGCTCTTGCGGTAGACCGGGATCTTTTTTCAAGATTTATTACTGATTCGATTGAATCTAACAATTTGATCACCATTGAGCGTCGTGAGGTCACATCTATTCCTGACGCTTCGGGTGGGCTTGTTATAATTTCGACGGGACCTCTGACATCGAGTGGGCTTGCTGAGAGCATATCTGATCTTGTGGGGGCTGACAGTCTTTCGTTTTATGACGCCATAGCGCCAATTGTTGCGGCTGATAGCCTGGACATGAGCAAATTGTTCAAGGCCTCCAGATATGAAGAGGGGGAAGGGGCATATTTGAATGCTCCGATGGATGAGGAATTGTACAATAGATTTGTCAGGGAGATCGTTGAAGCGGAGAAGGTGAATCCTCATCCATTTGAGGACATAAGCCATTTCGAGGGTTGTCTTCCGATAGAGGAGCTAGCCCGAAGGGGTCCTCAAACGTTGTGTTTTGGTCCGATGAAACCGGTAGGATTAATTGACCCGAAGACGGGCAAGCGGCCGTATGCTGTAGTCCAGCTTAGAGCGGAGAACATTGAGGGGTCTCTTCACAACCTTGTGGGGTTTCAGACCAAGATGACCTATGCTGAGCAGAAGAGGATTTTCCGGATGATACCGGGGCTGGAGGAGGCTGAGTTTCAGCGTCTCGGATCGGTCCACCGCAATACTTATGTAGACGCTCCTAATGTTCTGGATAGTTATTCACGCTCGATAAAATCGCCTCATGTTTTTTTTGCTGGCCAGATAACAGGCGTAGAGGGTTATGTTGAGTCAACGGCTTCGGGTCACATAGTGGGTCTTTACGCAGCGCTTTTATCCAGGGGTGTTGAACCGCCGGCGCCTCCTTCGAACACGTCCATCGGGGCGTTAATAAAGCATACACGACAGAAGCCCGTGAAAAAATACGAGCCGATGAACGTCAATTTTGGCATGATGGACGAGGTTTCGATTCGTTCCCGTAAGCAAAAAAAAGAGATGAGGGCAAGGATAGCCCTCGAATCCATCAGTGAATTCAAGGGGCAGATAGAACAATTACGTGAGCGCTTATAGAGATAAGGTTGATCATGGAATTACCATCCAGAAAAATATACAGCGTTTCTGAGCTGACCGATCAGATAAGGTCATTACTGGAATCGAATTTTTCATCGGTATGGCTCAAAGGTGAGATATCCAACTTCAAGAAGGCTCCTTCGGGACACGCTTATTTCACACTGAAGGATGACTCATCGCAAATAAGAAGCGTGATGTTCAAGCTCCAGAGCCGTTTTGTAAAATTCAAGCTTGAGGATGGCCTTCAGGTGTTGGCGTGGGGCAGGGTAAGTGTTTACGGTCCTCGTGGTGATTATCAATTTATTGTTGACACAATAGAGCCTGCGGGTCTCGGTAGCCTAATGCTTTCATTTGAGCAGCTAAAAATGAAGCTCGCGGCGGAGGGGCTATTTGATCAATCACTTAAGAGGCCGATCCCGAAGTTCCCGAAGACGGTTGGTGTTGTGACTTCAGCTTCGGGCGCTGCTGTAAGGGATATAATAAAAATAATTCATAGAAGGTCGCCAAACATCAACATTTTAGTTAGCCCGGCGTTAGTGCAGGGTGACAAGGCGCCCCAGGAAATCGTAAACGCTCTTCGCCGGATTTGCACGCTTGACGAGATTGATGTGATTATCGTTGGTAGGGGAGGCGGGTCAGTAGAAGACCTGTGGGCGTTCAATGCTGAGGAGGTGGTTAGGGAAGTGGCTTTGTGTCCCAAGCCGATTGTGAGCGCTGTGGGGCATGAGACTGATTTTACGCTCACGGATTTTGCCTCGGACGTGCGAGCTTCTACGCCTTCAGCGGCGGCTGAACTTGTGGCGCCTGATGTGATGGAACTTGAGATATCGGTTCATGGACTATTAGCAAGGCTCAAAAGCGCCATGTTCAATAGCCTGGAAAGAAGATCCACTTCTCTGCAGGATTGGTACAAGAGATTATATGATCCACGCCGTTCCATATTGCAAAAACGTCAGCAGCTCGATGAATTGGTTATGCGATTGCGTAATTCGATGATCCGAAGCCTCGACATCCGGAGGGAAAACTACAATGATATCAACAGGCGGCTGAGAATAGAGCTTTTACAACGGAAGCTCAACTCGACATCTGATGAAACCCTGGCGCTTGTAACGCGACTTGGCAGGGCTATAAATGCCCGGTTGGCCCAGGCCAGGAGCAATTTGGCGGCTGTGGCCGATAAAATAGACAATCTGAGTCCGTTGAAAGTTTTAGCCAGAGGCTATTCAATCACGTTTAGACTCATCGACGGGAAAATTGTTACCGACGCTGACGCCGTGAGTTTGGGCGAGAAGCTGAAAGTGAGGCTTGCCAGGGGCGAGTTGGTGGCTGAAGTTACGGAAAAGAGATGAAGATGTATTTGAAATTGTTGATTGGCCTCAGGTAAACAGATCATGAACAGAGAAATTGATTTTGGCGCAATAACGGATTTCATGCTGGACACTGCTACAATGGCCGGTAAAATCCTCATGTCCTATTTCAGGCAGGAGCTGATTATAGAGTCCAAGGATCATCGTGTCGGCGGCATTGACATAGTGACCAATGCTGACAAGGAAGCGGAAGAGGCTATAATTGGGGCTATAAGGCAAAAGTTTCCGGACCATGACATACTTGCGGAGGAGACATCGGGTCAGTTGAAGGGGTCAGAGTTTTTGTGGGTGGTTGATCCTTTGGACGGGACGGTGAACTTCGCGCACAATTACCCTCATTTTGCGATTTCTATAGCTCTTGAGCATAAGGGTTCAATCGTAGCAGGTATCGTCAGTAATCCGGTGGGAAAGGAAAATTTCCACGCTGTAAAGGGTAGAGGGGCTTACCTGAACGGGAATGAGATAAGTGTTTCGAAGGCGGCCATTCTCAACCGAAGTATTGTTGGAACGGGATTTCCTTATGACAAGGCTTTTTCCGATGACAACAACTTGAAGGAATTTTCAAGGGTATTGCTGAAAGTCCAGGGAATGCGGAGGCTGGGTTCTGCTGCGCTTGACCTGGCTTATGTTGGTTGTGGGCGTCTGGACGGCTTTTGGGAGCTTAAACTTAAGCCTTGGGATGTGGCCGCCGGTATTTTGGTTGTTGAAGAAGCTTCGGGAATTGTGAGTGACAGATTTGGCAAGAAATTTGATCTTTATAGTCCCAGTATACTTGCTACTAATGGCCTGATTCATTCGGCAATGATTGAAGTTCTCAACAGCTAGGTCTGGATTCGGGGATTCGATGAGTTTTATGAGAAGGCAGTTCCCGGGAGATTGTTTCAGGTATGCGGTTTTGAACTAAAACATGGGCCAGATTAGGGCCATAGGGACGAAATTTTTAGTTTAATGAGGGAGTCAGGTTTTGGATAACAGAGAATTAAAAGGTTTTGCTCGTGACATGGGAGCTGATTTGGTTGGGGTAGCTGACGTGGCGTTGCTTGAGGGGATTCAGACTGAGCCGGAGGATCTTCTCAAGAACTTCAGGCGTGCAATTAGCATAGGGGTGCGTCTTTCTGACGGAATAATAAATCCCATCGATGACAGACCAACTCCGCTTTACCAACAACATTACCTGAAGGTAAATGCCTTGCTCGATGACATAGCATTGCGGGTTTCTCAATTCATTCAGGACTGCAAGTCTGTGGCATTACCTATTCCGGCTTCGCAACTTTTGAATAAGGAACATTGGTATTCCTATATTTCCCACAAGGCCGTCGCAATTGCTGCGGGGGTAGGATGGCAGGGCAAGAGCCTGTTGGTGGTAAGTCCGGACTATGGTCCACGCATAAGGCTGGTTACGATTCTGACTGACATGTCCTTGAGGCCTGACAAGCCGATCAGGAACCGATGCGGCAAATGCACTGCCTGCACGGAGGCGTGTCCGGTTCAGGCCATCAAAGGTGTTAACACCACGAGGCATTATTCGGACAGGGATGAGGCGTTGTTTTTTGAGAAGTGCGTTGAAAGGGTTACCGGTAATGCCAGGGATCTGCCTTTCATTGAGAGCCCCATATGTGGGGTGTGCATACGGGCGTGTCCCTGGGGAGCAAGGAAGAAAGGGCGTAGAATTAATCTCAGGAATATCGATGAGTGAGACTTGACCTATAAGGACGCTCAGCATTTCTGATGCAGGAGCTGACAGTTCGTTTGGATCAGTTGATATTTGGAAGAAAAGGCCGGACAGGATGAAATCTGAAAATGGAGATAGTCTGAGTTGGGAATTGGTGGAGACAAAGCAAATTTATTCGTACAACATTTTTTCCGTGCACATAAACAGGAGCCGTTCACCCAGGACAGGGAAGATTCATGAATTTCAGGTGTTGGGATCTCCGGACTGGGTTGCTGTGATAGCTTTAACCAAGGCCAAAGAGGTTATTCTGGTGAATCAGTATCGTCACGGTGTATCTAAGCTGTCCCTGGAGCTGCCCGGTGGATTGGTTAAAGATGGTCAGATGCCTGAGCGGAGCGCTCGAGAAGAGCTGGAGGAAGAAACCGGTTATTTGGCTCCGAATTTTGAGTACCTCGGTTGGATGTATCCATTGCCAGCCATTTTCAAGAATAAATTTCATGTCTATTTTGCCGAAAACGCTGAGCCCACGGGCAATTTTCATCCTGATGAGACGGAAGAACTCGAGACGGTGTTGGTTCCTGCTTCTCAAATAAGAGATTATATTCGAAGCGGCAAGATCAACTGCGGGGTTATGGTTGCTGCGCTTGCTTTTGGAATGGATAGGCTTTAAGGGATCCAGGCCCCTGTTCTTTGTTGCTGATAGGGCTATTGGTTTTTTTATGTCTTGGAGGTCTTCTTTTCCGCCTCAGCCTTTTCAACGGATTCGTCTAATGTTTTTAATTTTGCTTCGGGGATTGTTTCAACTTTTTTGTCGGGCGTTTTTGAGTCGTCTTCGACGGCGTTTTCCAATAGTTCGGCATAAAAATCGGGTCCAGACTTTTCTCCTGTCAGGTTAAGGGAATCCTTATTGAGAGTTTTTTCTGTAGTGTCGGGTTCCGGGGTTGGGGGAGCCGCGGGTGGTTCATGCTTCTTTTTAGGAATGGGAGCGTCCAGATCAATGCTATCCTTTACGTCGATAGCCATGCGTTGAATTTCTCTAAACAGTCTGCCCACAACTCTAGCTGTTTCAGTTAGCTGGCGCGGTCCCAGAAAAATCAGCCCTACCAGAATGATCAGGGCCATTTCCCACATCGATATTCCAAACACTCGATTTCTCCAAAAACTTTCGTTTGAACTCGTCAAACCTTAGTATACATTGATATTGTTCTAAATTATAAGACGTCTCAAAACAAGGGGTATAAAAAAGCAATCAAAATTTGGTCAATTCCGGAAGCAATTAGTGGCTAAGGCCAAATTTGTGCGCTTGATTCCCCGGTTTATTCGACGCCGAGCTAAAGCTCGCCTTCGGTGCTAAAGACCTTGTCGACCGTAAAAAGGTCCACGTAATAGGGTCCACCGCCCCAGCTTTCGATGAGTAATGACACGTTGCCGATGAGAGCGTCCAGGCGGTTATCGAGCGATGTAAAACCGGTTTCAAGGTCAATTAGTTTCTCCATCCAGTCCAGCGCCTCTGATCTAAGGCATATTTTTACTTCGAACCCCTGTCCAGCCTTGATAAGGATAACCTGTCCGCAATGGTCGTCATCCGCGATTGAATCAGGATGCTTGATATCATAAAGTTCAACGTCATAACCGCGGATAACCCTTATTAATTCAACCCTTCTCATTTCCTTGTTGAACAATTGTTCGGAGAGTTCAAGGCATTCCGGACAGAACATAGGCTCTTCATCGGGAAATGTAGCATCAGTTATCCCACAGACTTTGCAAACGTGTTTGGCCTGATGGTCAGACATATTTGATCTCCTTTTCTGAAAAAGGACGCGTTAGGTTTGTAATAGTGGCCTTTATGAAGTTTTCCATAATCTACTTGATAATGATGCGTGGGGCTATATAATTCACATGCCTGACATCCATAAGAGCTGATAGGTAATCCGATACGTCTATCAGCGTCACAGATAGAGATGCCAAGCCTCGATAATACAAAATAATTTTATCATTTCATTTAGGCCCTGAAAAGGAGAACATTTTGTTTAGAGCTATGTTTTATATTGTTCTGGCAGCTTTAGCGATGGTTCCGACAGTCGCAATTGGAGCGGATGGACCAAGGATAGAATTCGAGAAGTTGACACATGATTACGGGCAAATTCGTTACGGGGAGAAGGTTACGGCCGAATTCGCATTTACCAATAAAGGTAATCAGACTCTGGTGGTAAAGAATTTGCACGCTACGTGTGGTTGCACCAAGGTAATAGAGGGCAGTCGCGAGATTCCTCCGAATGGATCGAGCAAAATAATATCGTCATTTGAAACGGATGGTTTGAAAGCGGGGCGCAAGCAAAAGAGCATAATGGTGAGCACGAACGATCCGGTGAATCCGGTGGTAAAACTTAATCTTCTGGCCGATGTTATCAGAGATATTACGATCGAGCCAGGGACCCTGGGGAAAAAAATTGATTCGCAATCAGAAACAGTAAGTTTCACTGTTAAAGTGTCAAATTCTTCGGAAAACATTTATAACATCACAGGTGTCAAGACCGAACCCGGAGAACCAAAGGCAATCATTCAGCCTGAAAAAATAACCGTAGGACCTCACAAGGAGGTTCCGTTCCAAATAAACCTGAAGCTAGAACCGGAACCGAACAGATCCTACTATTCCGGAAAGGTTGATTTGCTTACAGACCATCCCAAAGAGACGGATTACGAAGTGAGATACCTGGTTCAAACGGAGAAGGCGAAATAATATTCCGTTTCGAAATGGCTTATTATAGGCGTGGAGCTGATCCTCACGCCTATAAACAATGTCATTCATGGGCGCCCAAGCTTATTGCCGTTGGACGAATGAAGTTTTCAGGGGCATTGTTGTTGGTGGGTTCCTGTTCAGAACAAGCCTGTGAAGGACGTGAGCGAAGGTTGTTGATAAACTTCAGCGTCTGCTCGATACCATATTTCCATGCCACTATGATTATAGCCGAAGACAACGCCAGGCCCATAATAGTCAGTGTTAATAGTATGTAGCCTATCCATTTGCCTCCGATGCTTTCCGAGGATAGTGGCAAAACCAGCAGCACAAGCAGAAAGAAAGATTTGGGCAATGGTCCAAGGTTGGATAATAGCGTCTGAATGCAGTCAAGAAACTTCATCAACAGACTGAATATCGCCCAGATAATTCCAATCCCGAATATTACCAGGGTAGTCAAGCGAGCCATCAGGACTACGGTTGACGAAACTTCCAGGCCCGAAAACAGGAAATTGAGCTGGAAAAAGCGTTCTAACTGTCCCATTAGTTCCCATACTACTTGCATAACTGACACCTTATCTTCTGTTGTTTATCATAATCCCAAGCGATTTAATGAGTATATCTGGTAGATATACTTCAAATATAAAGTTATTTGTACATATTATGATTAAATAATCAAGATATTCATCATAACATATGTATTTCGGTAATTAAAAATATATATGCTTATTGCAGAGGTGTTGACAAACAATGCATATGGCCCTAGAATTTAACGTAAGTTAGTTGAGTTACGTAATTTTTGGGTAGGACTGACTACTGATGATTCCTAAGATGAAACGTGTTTGGATTATATTTTCGGGGCTAATATTGGCCGTGGCGCTTATGATTGGGTTGATTTCGTGTGGTCAGGGTCAGTCAAAGCCAACAGTTGAGGGAGCGAAGCGTCTATTTGAGCAGGGAAAGATTCATCTTGCCTTGGAGATGCTGGACTCTGTAGCGAATCAGGGGACGCCCAGCCGCGATTTGCTAAGTTTAAGAGCGAAAGTGAGGGAGAGGGCTTTTGATCTGGAAGGCGCAGTGGCTGATTATGACAGTATCCTGGAGAGGGATTCCAATGATGTCGACACGTTGGAGTTGAGGGGAAAAGTAAAGATAAAGCTTAGGGATTTTGAAGGAGCACAGGAGGACCTTTCAATAGCGCGGGAGAAGAGGCCGGATTCTTCTTCGATACTTTCGTCATTGGGTCTTGTTCAATTTTACAAAACCGATTTTGATGGGGCTCGCAGGCTTTTTGATTTGAGTGGTCAACTGGACGGTAGTAATGACGGTCCTTATTTCGGTCGTGCGGCGATAAACATTGAGGAGGGGGATTATGAGTCGGCGATCGAGGAAATGAACAACTTGTTGAAGATTTATCCGAAGAGCGGTCAGGCGCTTTTACGTAGGGGTTTTTCTTTTTTGAAGAATGGAGATTCGAGCAAGGCTCTTGGGGATTTTAACAAGGCGCTTGAGTATGACCCGGAGCTTAAGGAGATATATTGGTATCGCGCCGAGGCTTACCGTTGTTTAGGCGAGCCTGAGATGGCGCTCAAGGATTATGAAAAGGCAGAGAGCGTTGACCCCAACGATTCAATACTATTTCTTAATCAGGGCAACGTATTGGTCATGTTGGGGCGTCATAACGAAGCCCTTGAGAAGTTGAGGCGCTCAATAGTGCTTGATCCGGACAATCCTCTTCCTTATATAAACCGCGCTGCCTTGCAATTGCAGACCGGTAATATACTTGCTTCGCTGACAGATGTTAACAAGGCTTTGGAGTTACGGAATGACGATCCTCAATTGCTGACCAAGCGGGCGTATATATTCAAGTTGATGGCTCGCCAGGACAGGGCTCTGGAGGATTTGGACGAGGCTTTAAGTCAAGATCCTCACAACCTTGAAAGCCTGTTGCTTCGGGGCAGCCTGTATTTCAATGATCAGCAGCTCGAGAGGTCGGTTTCCGATCTCCAAAGGGCCATAGAGCTTTTCCCGGATGAACCTTCAGCCTATCAATTGCTTGCTGAGGCCTTCTTGAGAAAGGGGGATTCACAAAAGGCGATGCAATTTGTCGAGACGGCCCTGAAAAAGGATTCTTCGTATGTTCCGGCGTTGGTGACCATGGGGGACATATTGATGTCGGGCGCTCAGACTGACCGTGCGATTGAGGCGTATTCAAAGGCTTTGAGTATTGATCAAAACCACTTTGAAGCGAGACTGAAGCGCGCCAAACAGTTTTTAGAGCTTGAAAACCATACTTTGGCGCTTGCGGATCTTGAATATGCGGCAAAGGTTTATCCGTATAGTGGAGAGGTTTATCAGTTAAGAGCGGTCTGTTACGAAGTGCTTGGTGAGCATGAAAAGGCTCGTCAGGACAGCTGGAAGGTTCGGGTATTTGTTCACCGCTAAACTCGCCTGCCCATGAATTTTTTGGGCGTAGCGGCCATGAAAACCGTTACGCCCAAAAAAATGTTCAAAAGAATTGTCTCAGACTCTTAGAGATTTCGTTCGTCGATAATCCTTTTTGCTTTTCCGATGCTTCTTTCGATGCTGTCAGGAGGCAGTATCGAAACGGGGACATTAATACCGATTACCTGATGTATACGGTCGGAAATCTTTTTCGCTACGGCCTGTATTTTTTCCTGGCCTTCTCCGTAAACAGCGGCTTTGAGTTCGGTTTCGACTGAAATGTTGTCGATGTAGCCTTTCTTTCGCAGGCGGATCTGATATTGAGGCTCAACTTCGTTGAACTCCATCAGGACGGTTTCTATCTGAGAGGGGAAGACGTTCACGCCGCTAATGATCATCATATCGTCCGATCGTCCTAGGATTTTGTCCATGGTGACGAGGGTGCGGCCGCATTGACATTTTTGTCTTTTGAGGGCGCAGATATCTCTGGTTCGGTATCTGATCATTGGCATGGCTCTTCTTTGAAGGGCCGTGAATATGAGTTCACCTTCTTCGCCTTCGGCAACAGGCTCCATGGTGGAGGGGTCGACGATTTCGGGATAAACGTGATCTTCATTTATATGTATGTTGTAGTATTCGCAGGTGAATGACACCCCTGGGCCCATAAGTTCGGTTAGTCCGTAGTGTTCATACGCGTGAATTCCACCACGTTGCTCTATGTCGGTGCGCATCTCGACGCTCCAGGGTTCAGCCCCGAAATGTCCCGTCTTAAGAGTTGAATTCTTGATGTCCACTCCCATCCTCTCGGCTTTTTCTATTATGGTCATGCAATAGGACGGGGTGCAGCTCAACGCTGTGGTTCCGAAGTCCTGAATCAGCATGATTTGTCTTTCAGTCATACCGGCGCCTGAAGGAACTACTGCGCATCCTATGCGAATGGCGCCTTGCAGAAAGCCAAGTCCCCCAGTGAAAAGACCCATTCCATAAGCGTTTTGCAGGATGCTGTCCGGTCTGACTTCTTGAGCCCAGAGTCCACGAGCCATACATTCTGTCCATTGGTCCAGGTCAGCGGCTGTGTACGGGCCAGTAATAGGTTTTCCCGTTGTGCCTGATGACGCATGAATTCTAACCACTTCAGACATGGGCACCGCGCACAGACCAAAAGGATAGTTGTCGCGAAGGTCCGTTTTCACTGTAAAAGGGAATTTCGCGATATCTTCAATGTTCTGTAAGTCAGACGGTTTTACTCCCTTTTCATCAAAGGCTTTTTTGTAAAATGGAATTCTTTCGTAAACCCATTTGACTGTCTCTTTCAGCTTTTCCAACTGAAAGGCCTTCATTGCGCTGTCGTTCATGGTTTCGAATTTTTCGTCCCAGTACTTCTTTGACATGCCGGTCCTCCTAAATGACAGGGGTGTTTTGATGTATGTTAAAAATAATTCAGGAAAGCCGTTAAGGATAAATAAATTATTAATCTAATTTCCCATGTAATGTCAAAAGGAAAGTGTCGACTGGCAGGAAAAACCCAAATTTCTGTAAGGCTGAAACTTCAGTAGAGTGAAAGTACATGGCTGAGTCAAGTTCTCCTCAACTTCAGACTTGCTCAAGGTCAATCAACCCTAAATCCATTCTATTTTAAGGTTTAGCGCTGGTCCTAAGGCTCATTCATCCGATTTGTCTGCAGACGGTTCAATTTACCAGGGCCTTAAGTTTGTTGGCGGTGTTTGCGTCCAAACTATTTTCAAGTATTGGAGTGACACTCGGGCCATCGGTGTTTCCAGCTACCTTGAAAATTAGATTGACGGGAACTTTGGCAGAATTGGCCTGCTGGTTTTCCGCCGGTTTTGAATCGCCTGAGTCGATACCCAGTTTTTTGAGTTCTTTATCAAGGCCTACTATCTTTAGAAGTCCCTCACTCTTCTTGACCAATTCTTTTACCGCCGGGATCTTGCCTAGCTGATCAGGCGGATGGACCATAGCCTTGGCTGCCAGAATAGCGTTCACAGTCTGATTCTTGAGGTCGATTGAACCGACAATTGCTGATTTGAGATCTCCGCCAACCTGTTTGAGATTATCAGTACGCGCAACGCCTCGCGAAATCCTGAAGTCGCCCTTGATATAACTGAATTCGGGCGAGGCAATGTTTGGATTATTCAGAAGGGCCAGTCCGAGAGCTCCTACGATGGGTTGAGATTTTGCGATACTACCCTTGAAGTTCTGAAACCTGATTACACCCTTTCCCATGTCGGCTGAGAGGTTCCCGGAGATATTTTCAACGGCGTTTACATTTTGAAGCTGACCGGAAAGCTTGATTGGAGCCTCCACGAATCCTTTAACCCGACCGTCCAGGTTTATTTCGTCGAGATTGGTTCCCTTGAGTTTTATCGATCCGGATATACCATCGAAGAAGACCATGGACTTATCAGGCCTGTAATTGACTGAATCGAGTCGGACGTCACCAGATGGGACCCAGTTGGTTTTTTCATTTCGGAGGGTTATCTGGGCTCTGCATTTTCCTGCGAGATTGTCGTCCGCTATTTCCGGAACAAGGGATGAGAGTTTTTTCAAGTCCATTTCAGCGATTTTCAGGCTGATCTGGGATGGATTGTTTTTAGTGTCAGAAATGGTCCCTGAGGCGTCAAGCGACACGCCGGGCAGAGAAAGTAAAACAGACCGCAAGTTTGTCAGATTTTTCGAATATACTCCGGTGACGCTCACAGAACCGTCAATGCCCGCTTTTTTCCTAAATAGCTTTTCATAGGAGACATCCAGACCTTTTAAGGGAGATTCCAGAGAGAAAGAATACGAATTCCCGGATTGATTCACTTTGGTGTTAATTGACACCGGTCCTTCAATCTTCAAGGTCCCGGAGTTATCCAGACCTAAGGCCGTGACTAATTGCGTATCCAGGTTAGCGTTGATGTTGGCGACTGATTTCAAGGAACCTGTCATCAGTCCACCGGCGCTACCTCGAATCGTCGCCACAGGTTTTGATGCGCCTTCACGCCTTAGATGAATGTCAAAATCCTTAAGTTCGAGGTTTTTTCGTGTGAAAAGCAGGCCGGATTTTCCCGAAATATTCATGTTGTTCAGGGCCTGAGAGGTCTGTGAGGTCAATAAGGTTGCGCCGTTCAAATCAAGGCTGCAGATCGCGTCGAGTCCCAAAGATGGGTTTTGGGGGGCGCCGGATTGTGAAAAGTTTCCTTTGAGCCACAGGCTGGCTTTCTTACCGGGGGCTTTGGTTAATTGCTTATAGATGTTGATTGCTGATTGATTCGCGTCAGCATGCATTTCAAAGGAGGCCTTGTTTAGGGCGCCTTTTAGCCAACCTTCGATCCTTATGGGGCCTTTTAATGACAATGAGTCCGGTGCAGAAAAGTTTGCCAGGGCCTTTTCAGCAGATTTCAGCAGACAATCAGCTTTTAGGTCGAGTTGTCGGTTTTCTTCAAACGGTTTAACAATTCTTCCTGCCAAATCAAGGCTACCGATTTGATCCTGAATCTCTAACTGTTGTATTTGAGCTTCATCCGATGTTCCGGCTACTTTTAGGTTGATGGCAGGGTTATTGATTGGTATACCTAAATCAGTAAATATATTAGTGTTATGCGTTTGTAGTTCGGCGACTGTTGAAAGTTGGCCGGTTTCATTTAGCTTCACCAGAAATTTTCCGCTAAACTTACCTTCGGGGGAGAACTGAGCTTTGTTATTCAATGGCTGTAGGAGTATTGCTAGTGGTGTATTTTGAGCTTCGCCGCCAAGCTCTAATGATTCGACACCGGCCATGTTATCGGAAAGATTGGCTTTGGCTTTAAGTTTCAGTGGGGCCGTCCTGTCGGAGTCGTGTAAAACAGAGCCGTCAAAAGAAACTATTGGTCCCTGGGTGGGCTTGTATTCCAGATTCAAGACGCTTTTGGAAAGGCTCAATTTGTCTACAAATTCAGCCAAATCAGGTTTGAGGGTGGTAAGGACAGCCATGTCGGCATGGTCCAGATTGAGCCTGAAATTTAGCGTTTCGATTCCATCTAGTGATTTATTTAATTTAACCGGCCCTGAGCCGGAAAATTTCAGGGCGGTCTGTTTATTCTTCACATGGCCTTTTCCACTGATGTCGACGCTGAACGCCTGGGGAGAGCCGGACTGTTTCAAGTCCACATTCGAAAGTTCGAAAACGATTGTGGTGTCTTGCTTTGGGCTGCCTCTGAGATCGGCGAATTCCACCGTTACATCACGGGCTCTGACTGATTCGATGGACAATGAAAAGCCCGACGGGGTTTGAGCCGATTCGGTTGTTTTTGAGGGCGGTTGAGTTTCTTCATGCGTCTTTTGGGCCTGTTGTTGGGGTTCGAGTGTTTTAGTGGTTTCCATAGTTACGGGAACGGGCACGAAAGGATAGTCAACAGACCCATCGGAGAGGATGGTTATGCGATTTCTTACGCCTTGAAGGTTGATGGAAGAAATGGCTATGCGGCCTTGGATTATGCTCATGATGGAGGGTTTCATCTCGATTGTTTCTATCAGAAGGTTTTCTCGACCGGATGCTCCTGACACCTTGAGATTTTTGGCCACGACTTTTATCGGCCCAGGAAAATCCAGGCCGAAGGAAATGTCGTCAAACTTCACCTGAGTATTAGTGGCTTCAGATATCTTGGTCTCGATATTATTCTTGATCCATTCATTTGAAGGAAGAAGTAGCCAAAGGGCTACCAGACCGACTATGGAAACCAGCGCTCCGCCGGCTAGGACAAAAGCAATTATTTTTTTCTTATTAGACATGATAAATTCTTGATGCGCGTATTCCTGTAAAGTTAGTCGTGGGACTGTTTCCTGATTTTGTTGGGTTAGTGCTACTTTTTCCAACCAAGAACTTTTATGAACCAATCATCGAGTATTTGCAGGCATTGCTGATTATTCCTGAGCCGGTGTTCGCCACCGGGGATTATCTTGATTTCAGTGATGCCCGCTGGGGCTTTAGAGTACAGGTCCTGAGCCTGAGATACCGGAATCAGATCGTCAGCGTCTCCATGTATTATCAACAGGTGTTTACCTTTAAAGTACGAAATCCATTTTAGTGGTTCGATTTCAGAGAACGAGTCTTTCCATTGGTCAATGTTGGATGGAAATCCCGGGGTTTTGATCAAGCCCCTTTTTCTGAAGTCATCGATTATTTCATCCGGGTCCTTGTCGAAGATCGTGAAGGTTGAGGGGGAGCTGACCGAAGCAAGGGCAAAGATGTCGGGGTTATCAGCCGCAACACATATGGATGATGCTCCTCCTCCACTGAATCCGAGCAGGATGATTCGAGTGGGGTCAACATGAGGGGTGTTGGATATTTTGTCTATGACTGCCCGTAAGTCTCTGGTCCAGCCCATCATGTCGAAGTCGCCGCCAGAATCTCCGCAGCCACGGAAATTGAAAAAGACAGACGCCAACCCCAATCCTGAAAATCTCTTTACCAGACTTTCATATCCAGGATCGTCGGCAGGGCGTTCAGCGCCACTTCCGGGTATGCCATGACAAATTATAAGGGCCGGGTACTGCATGGCGGGTCTGGCGGCCGGAAATTCGATAAACCCCTTTATATTAATACCATCGGACTGAACAATAAAATGATCAACTTTTCTGTCTATCTCCAGATCAATTCCGAAGTCCCTCGGGGTAGGTTTGTCAAAGCGCAGGGCTTTTAGAAGCTTGCCAAACATAATTCTAATGAGATTCTGCTCCATTTGGTCTCTCTTTTTAAGTAACATTTTGGCTTAGAAAAGTTCCAGGCCTTCAGGGCGCCCTCAATTGAATACGATGAATATCACATATTTGTCATGAATAGAATTGCGCAAATGATTCCTTGTGTAGTATCTTTCCGAAAGTGTTAGAGCATAGTAATGTAAGTAGTCATATTTATACGGTTATTGTTAAGAAATAATTGTGCGTTGCATACTTGGGAACGGCCAAGCGATGAGTTGGTTAAATAAATCAGGATATGTAGTTTTTATCATAGTATATAATATTGCCGCAGCCTCAGTAGTCATGAGCGCGGAACCCGACAAGAGTCAGCAGGTCAGGGCTGATATCTGCAGGCCAGAGCTTTCGGCTTCGCAAATAGTAGAGATGGGTCATTCAGGCATTTTTCGCTGGACATGTGATGAGACCAGAGGTAAAGGGGCGGGGTATTACATTGTTTTCATCAGGCCGGCTGGAACTTACGTGCTTCTCAAAGTCCCTATCGGGAAAAATTCATTCGAGTTCACACCTGACGCTTCAGGAGTCTGGCGATGGATGGTCATTAACACTGATCCGGACCGTTCAAAACCAGATGTAGAATCCGAGCCAGGACATTTCCAGGTTATTCAGACAGAACAATAATTGTGGCGTAAAAACATTATTTGATGTATCTGACTTTGCGCCTCTTCCGGTGTAGGCGCGTATAAGGGGCTTAGAGAGGGCGATGGAGAATTGTTCCCTCAGAAAAAAGCTCATCGGGGTCTTTTGTGAATGATGGCGGCATGTTGGATGCAAGTATGGCGCCTTTATAACGAAATGCTAACAAAAAAGAAAAATTAAATCGGAACTCAAAATAGGTGTGAATGTCATCAAAGGAAGGACAATAACACCCACTAGTGGGTAACTCCAAAATAACCTATTGAATGAAAAGGAGAAAATTCAATGAGAGGAAGCCTATCCAGGGCGACGACCAAAACTTTCTCGGTAGTGGCGGCATTGTTTTTTATTATTGCGACTTTCTCGACCAATGCTATTTCCGCTCCTCCCGCGTTGTTAAAACAATTGGATGAATCTTTTGTGCAGGTAGCGGACAAGGTAACCCCCGCAGTAGTAAACATCAATTCGACCAAGAAGGAGACTGCCACTGGTGGGGCTGATATGGACCAGTTTTTCAAGAATCATCCGTTCAAGGAATTTTTCGGTGATGAATTCTTCAAAAAGTTCAAGAAAGGCCCCGGAGAGGGGCGCGGTGAGATGCGTCCTCAGGGTATGGGATCAGGAGTGATAATATCTTCAGACGGATTGATACTTACAAACTCGCACGTAGTTAAAGACGCGGATGAAATAAAGGTCAATCTTTCGGACAAGAGATCATTCACGGCCAAGATAATAGGGGCTGATCCCGAGAGTGACATAGCGCTAGTCAAGATAGACGCCAAGGATCTTCCGACAGTGGAGCTTGGTGATTCTGACAAGCTTAGGGTAGGTGAGATCGTATTTGCTATTGGAAACCCGTTTGGTCTTAACAGGACGGTGACATCAGGTATTATAAGCGCCACAGGGCGAACCAATGTCGGCATCATTGACTATGAGGATTTTATCCAGACAGACGCGGCCATCAACCCAGGTAACTCCGGCGGACCACTGGTAAACATTGAAGGCAAGGTAATTGGTATCAATACGGCTATAGCTTCACGCAGCGGTGGTTACCAGGGGATAGGTTTTGCGATTCCTTCTAATTCGGCCAAGCTGATTATGGACGATTTGCAGAAGGGCGGAAAGGTGCGCCGTGGTCTTCTGGGGGTTAACATTCAGGACCTGAATGACTCGCTGGCGAAATCATTCGGAAGGAATGACTCTGAGGGCGCTCTGGTATCCCAGGTCATAGAGGGAAGTCCTGCGGAAAAGGCCGGTGTCAAGTCCGGTGACATTATCCTTAAATTCAACGGTCAGCCCGTGACCGGCGCTGCTCATCTGAAGAACCTCGTTGGCCGTGAGAAACCAGGAGCCGACTCAAAGCTCACTATTTTCCGTGACAAGAAGGCAATGGAAGTCAACGTAAAGATTGCTGAGAGGACACAGAAAGCCGTAGCAGCGGCCACACAGAATGCTACGGGCGAAACATCGAATGAACTTGGTCTTGAAATAGAGAAGGTTCCAGGGGCCATGGCAAGCAAGCTCGAACTCAAGGAAGGCGAAGGCCTGCTAGTGAAGGATGTCAGCGCTGATGGGGCCGGAGCGAAGATCGGAATCAGGTCAGGGGATGTCATTCTCGAAGTGGATGGAGTAGCGACAAACGATGTGGCGGCTTTCAGTAAAGCGGTTTCGGAAGCCAAGAAGAACAAGATCATAAGACTCAAGGTTCAGAGAAATAACGGGAAGATATTCCTGGCCGGTTCTCTTAACTAAAATCCTTCATGCTTGAACTCCATGGAGATATGGAGTTCAAGCCCATCTTCCCTCCCCAAAACTTCCGCAAATAATTTCACGAAAATTCTATAATTATGGCATATCCGTGGGGTTCTAAGGATTTCTGGAGTAACCTGGCTGCTGTGAGGAAAAGCGTCTTGTGTTCATTGGCGCAACCGTAACGCGTAGTCTGG